>JAAXHB010000129.1 GCA_012271125.1 Actinomycetota bacterium
GTGTCCGTCAGTGCCGGCGCTCGTGGCGTCGGCACCATCGTCAATGCCGGCGCTCGTGGCGTCGGCACCATCGTTGTTGTCGTCGCCGACTTCATCATCAAAGGCGGCGTGGAGGGCTTGAGGTCGGTTGATGTTGTCGTTAAAGAGCGGAATTGGTCCGGGGGCTGTTGGGACGGTGTCGTTGTTAAGCGGTAAGGCGGTTGCGCCGATGCCCAGAGACGTTGTCGCAATGCCAATTACAATATATTTCCACATACTGAGTTATGTTAGGGTGTATGTGGTCGTTTTGCTACATTTCGTCTAAATTTCGTTGTTGTTGAGTTTGTCGAGGGCGGTTTGGAGACGGGCGAGGGTTTTTTCTTTGCCCAGGATGGTCAGCGCTGTCCAAAGGGGTAGTCCGGCATTGATTCCGGTGACTGCTACTCGCACTGGGGCTTGTGAGAGGACTTTTTCGCCGGTCTGATCGCTCAGGTCGGCGCCGATGCCCATGATGATTTCTTCTAGAAGTTCTGGATCGTTGAACTTGATGTCGGAAAGTCGTTTGATGGCGCAGCTGAGCACGTCGCCGGCGCGTCCTTTGATCTCGCCTTTTTTGATCATGGTCTTGTTCCAGGCTTTGTCGTCGTAGCTGATGTCGTCGTTGATAATCCAGTCGATCCAGTCGGCTGCTTCGGGAAAGGTGCTTACTCGGGGTTGGATTTCGGCGGCGAGGCTTGTGAGGGCTTGGCTGATTTCGGTCGGTTGGACGCCGAGTTTTTGGGCGGCGAAGGGGGCGGAGGCGATTGCGAAGCCCAGCGGGGGCATTTTGCGGATGTATTCGGCGCTGAAGTGGTTGAGTTTTGCCATGTCGAAGGCGGCGGGGGCGGGGTTGACGTCTTTGAGGTCGAAGTGGTCGATGATTTCGGCGATTGGGCGGATTTCGATGTCGTCGGGCGGGCCCCAGCCGAGGGTGGCGAGGTAGTTGACCATGGCTTCGGCGTGGTAGCCCTTGGCTCGGAAGTCGTCGAGGCTGACGTCGTCTCGGCGTTTGGACAGCTTGCGGCGTTTTTTGTCGACGAGCAGCGGGAGGTGGCCGTATGTGGGCGGTGTGCCGTAGCCGAGGGCGTCCCAGAGGAGGCGGACTTTTGGGGTGGTGTTGAGAAGGTCTTCGCCTCGAATGACATGGGTGATTGCCATGTCGTGGTCGTCGACGGCGTTGGCTAAGAAGAACATGGGCGAGCCGTCGCCGCGGCGGATGACGAAGTCACCGAGTGTGTCGTTGGCGAAGGTGACGGTGCCTCTGATTATGTCGTTGACTTCGGTAGTGCCGGTGTCGGGTGTGCGGAACCGAACGACGGTGCCGGGGCCGTCTTTGACGTCTCGGTCGCGGGACCAGCCGTGGTAGCCGTCGGGCAGGCCTTCGGCTTGGGCTCGGGCGGCGATTTCGTCGGGGGTTAGGTCGCAGTAGTAGGCGTTGCCTTGTTCGATTAGTTGGTTGATTGCGGCGGTGTGGAGGTCTCTTCGGTCGGATTGGAAGTTCGGACCCCAGTCCCAGTCGATTTTGAGCCAGCGGAGGGGTTCGATGATGGCGTTTATGTATTCGTCTGTGCGTAGGGCGGCGTCGGTGTCTTCGATGCGTAGACCCATTTCGCCGCCGGTGCTGCGGGCAAAAAGCCAGTTGAACAGTGCTGTTCTGGCACCGCCGACGTGCAGGAATCCTGTTGGCGCCGGCGCGAAGCGCACCCGTGGCTTAGTCTCGGCCTTGCTCACGCGCCGATACTACAAACACGTACCGAATTACGTTGCCCGCACTACGCATTGATGATCTGTGCCACACCCCCGTTGTAATCTCAGAGGTGTCAAATTCGAGTTAGGAGACTCCAATGACAGATTTTCAAACACCACCGCCTCCGCCGGCGACGTCGGGCGACAAGGGCATGGTTGCTCTTGGCACTGGTGAACAGGTGCAGCTGGCTGGCATTGTTCGCCGTGCTGTAGCCCGCATTATGGACGCAATCTTTATTGGCTTTGTGGCGGGGGTCATCAGCACTGTGATTTTTGGGTGGGATGGCCCTGACAGTACTTATGTAAGTGTCTGGATGGCGTTTTGGCTTCTCTACGAGGGGTTGATGGTTGCCTACAAGGGTCAGACGCTTGGCAAAATGATCATGGGGACTCGGATTGTTCTTGCGAGCACGGGCGTCGTTCCAGGAATAGCGCGATCTGTTGCTCGCTGGGTATTGCCTGCTGCCTTATCGATACTGCCTAACGGCCTTTCTATCGTTGCTCTGGTTGTTTATTTGTCGGCGCTCTGGAACGGTAAACGTCAAGGCTGGCATGACATGTTGGGCAAGACCGTCGTGATTGTTAGCCGCGGTTAGGCGTTTTGACTTGGCATAGTCGTTTTTGCTGGCGTTGAGAGGTTGAGTATGAGTTGGGATCCGACTGGGAACGTTGACAATCGGACGGACATGCGCCTGCGTGAGGCCATTTCCGATCAGATATTCGAAGAGTCTCACCAGCCGAGCAAGGTTGTTGGTGCTCTGCGAGATGGCACGTTTAACGAGGAGTTCAACCCCGAAGGCATCGAGACATACGGTTTGCCTGAAGAGGTGGTGGTGGGCGAAGAATATTCGCTGCGTGCCGCTCTTGCTAGGCGTCGCCTATTGGCTCGCTGGTATGACCTGATGATTCACTTCATAGTCAGTTTTGTAATCATGATGGTGGTCATCTTGGCGAGTGGTCTTACTGTCGATACAGATCAACTAATGCCGCTCATTCTTTTGCTGAGCTTTGTCGCATGGGCATTACACGAGATCATCGGTGTGGCCTTTTTTGGCAAGACCCTCGGCAAACACTGGGCGGATCTGCGTATCGCAGAGCGCAAGCATGCCGTTCAGATAGGTCTATGGCGTAGTTTCCGCAGATTCTTGCTTCCAGGACTGTGTGTGCTTTCTCTGCTAACAGGACTCGGATTTATTTTGATACCAATTTTGTTTTTAACAATCCCTTGGACTGACCAAAAGCGCGGCTTGCACGACAAGCTCGGTGGCACCGCCGTCATAGACATGCGCTACCTCGGACTACCAACCGACGAAGCCATGGAAACCCTAATGACCCCGCCAACAGCGACGCCATCCTCCGCCGGCGAAAACCCAGCCACAACCCCTGCTATTCCACCTCCAGCTTCGTCTTTGCCTCCTCCCCCGCCGCTGCCCGCAACCGTCAACGAACCTCCACCGCCTCCTGCGATGGCACCTTCGTCGCAATCTCCAATGCCTGAGTCAGCACCGCTGGTTCCTGGCGCGGTAATGCCTGGTGCTACTTCGCCTGCTGCGTCATCAGTGGGCTATAGCTATCAATCAGACTCAGTCACTCAACCCGTCAGCACGTCAACAGGCGCTGACCCAACAGATCAATTTGATCCGTCAAACAATCCAATAACAAAGGAGCAATCCGTGACAACCCTTCCACCACCCCCACCGCAGCCCAGCGGGTCAACCACTCCCCCACCCACATGGTCTGACCACTCTCCCACAGTGGCGCAACAATCCTCATCCAATACGGACTATGCAACGCTAGGAACCGGCGCGAGTGTCGAGCTTGCCAGCATCAACCAACGCATTGGAGCACGTGCGATTGACTACGCCATTTACTTCGCTGTCTGGTGTGTTGATTTCACGTTTCAGGTTGGGCTCCAAACCGGCAACATCTCGTTTCTGACGATTTTGGTCTTCCTTGTTTATGAACCTTTGATGACTATGAAATTTGGTGGATCTGTAGGCAAAATGGCAACCAAGATCAGAGTTGTAGAAGCTTCTACAGGAACGACACCATCCTTTAATCGATCACTAGGACGATGGGTGATCGTTTGGGCGTCATGGTTCGTGGCCCTGGGTTGGCTTGTTCACCTATCTGCTGTATGGGGTAAGAAGCGTCAAGGTTGGGTTGACATGGCTGCCAAGACCTACGTCATCCGCACTCCTAACTAGCTCAGTCGAGTGGGAGCAATGACTATCTGTGATGCGTTAACCAGAGCTCGACGTTCTTTGGCGGAACGAAACATTCCGGACTTTGTGAACACAAGAGCATGGGCTGGATTGTCAAGCTTTGGATCGCGTTGAATGCCTTGATTGTGCTCACGCACTGAGCCGGCGATAAGCGATACCACGCCGTAGTTACCTGACCACTCGCGATGAGCGAGAGTGTCTTCCAAAGTAAGTCCGCTTTCTTCAAGCACAGAGCCCAACAGAACTGACATGCTTCTAGCTGGGTAGCCCATTGTGATTGTCTTGGATTCGGTCTGATCCTGGAAGACGTTGGATTGTGCTCGGACTGGCGTTTCGTTTTCCCAGCAAACCGATCCCAGCTCACGATTCGGTACATGACTTCATCGTCAGCGATGGATGGATCGTCTTCATATATGGAGCTGGGCTCCGCGAGCATCGGGACTAACCCTTAGCTGTTTGTGATTAGTTGAAACCAGGCGCTTCTCGCGTCGTCAATGTGATGTTCAATGTCGCCCTCAAAATCAACGGAGGAAGTTTCAGCATGAGCTGAAATCCGGCCATTGGGTAGGAACTCAAAGATGAAATAGACAGCATCGGTTTCCCACTCAAGCATCACCCCGCCGTCGTTGCTTGGCATAACTGTGGGCTTCTTCGGCACGACTGTCTGAGTACCAACGTGGTGAAGAAATGCACGAGCCTGCTGCATCGTGCTGTCTAGCGGAGCCTCGGCACCGTACCCGTCCCAGTTCTCGTCAAGTTCTCTGAGTGTCGTCATTTCCATGTCAATCCAGTCAACCCAATCATGGGAAAGTCCAGTGACTTGACCGTTATGTGATGGTAACTGTGAATTGACAGGCGCGGTAATGTCCTCTAAGCACTGTGCAACATCAACTGCTGCCTCTTTCACTAGAGCTTCCACAGTCACCAATTCCATCCTAGGCGGATGCGCTCCCAAGAGACGTCTATGTGGTATCTCTTGAGGGTGAGCGGCTTTAACAAACTTATCTTGAATAAGAGGTAACATCATGAAATGGTATCATACATTATGGTTATAGGTTTAACTACCGGAGTTATCATATGAGTAATATAGGCAGGATATTGGTGGGGAGTGCGCGGGAGCGGTTGCGCGAGCTGGAGGAAGCGAGCGTTGATTTGAGCTTTTGGTCGCCGCCTTACTACGTCGGAAAGTCATACGAGGCTGACTTGAGCTTTGATGATTGGCAGGCACTGATACATGACGTCATTGCTGAACATCCACGCATTATCAAGCCTGGCGGGTTCATGGCAGTCAACATCGCCGACATTTTGTGCTTTCCTGATCCGGCTATGCCTCGATTTCAAGCTGACAACGTTGTCAATAAGAAGAGTCCGGTGACAAGGGCTGATGTTGAGGCGGTGCGCGAATTGATGCCAACCGCTAACCGGCGCGAGATGGCGGCAGTGCTGGGATGTTCTGAGCAAACTGTTCAGCGACGGCTTGAAGGCAACAACGTGCGCGGCGGCAAGCAGGAGTCGTCTACAAAAATTGTTCTGACAGGAAACATGGTTGTTGAATGGGCTGAGGAAGCAGGGTTGTACTTGTATGACCAACGCATATGGCACAAGGATCCGTGCTGGGCGAACAGCCGGTGGCACTCCAATAGCTACCGGGCAGTTGATGAGTTCGAACACGTCTACATCTTTTGGCGTCCAGGGATAACTACCTACGACCGTGATCGTTTGAGTTCCAAAGAATGGTCGGAATGGGGATCACGAGGGGTCTGGCAGATTCGCTCAGTACAGCGCAATGACCGTCACGAGGCTGAGTTTCCTGAAGAGCTGGCACGACGGGTGATCCGATTGCTGTCGCCACCTAGAGGGGTGGTGCTCGATCCTTTTGTTGGAACAGGCACAACCACTGCTGTTGCTGCGGCAGAGAATCGGCAATGGATCGGAATTGATATCCATCCTGCGTGCGTAGAGATGGCACTTGAACGCACCCAGACCACCGCGGAGCCTCCAGTTAGGCGTAGCGCATGAAACCAAAGCGGGTTGAACAGATTGAGCGAGTAGCTCTGGAGATGGTCGTCCAAGCTCTCCGCGACTATCAAGACCAAGCCACGACCATTTTCTCTGAGGAAACTGACCACCCTCAAGACATTGCCGAGGACATTCTTCGAGATGCTGTTGCGTCAATGGGGTTACCGGAACTGCACCTTCGGCTCTATGGCAAGGTAGACGTGAAGAAAGCGATCTACGTGTTTGGTCCCGAAGCCGAACCTGTTGCACTCATGCTGGATGCGAAGGTAGAGAAAGGGAGCTCTGCTACCGCAGCAATTCAGATGTCTCAAACCTCAATGAGTGCTCGCATGATCCGATCTGGTACTGCTGTAGCGCACGAGGGAGGACTTGGTGAATTCATCGAACGTGATGGGCACAAGATGCTTGTGGTGACGATCATTGTCAAGTTCGTTTACAGCGAAGACGGCGGAGTTAGGAAACTGGAACAAATAATCGTCGCTTGTATTCCAAATGGCTCGCTCCAGGACACATATAACCCAGATGCCACTGACACCATTTGGCGAGCAGGACGGAATGCACCGACACGAGGTGAGGATTTTCGTGTGCGACTTAGTTTTGGAGATTTGCAAACTAAAGCCGGATGGCGAGTGCGAGAACTTGATCTAAAAGAAGCCGCTTAAGGCACCGCCTAGTAAGGGCGGTGGGAGGGGGCTTGGGCGGGGGTAGCTCGGAGAGTGGATTCGGGGAAGAAATTGGCTAAGTGGCGGCAAATGTGATAACCGTGGTGGCCGGAGGCACCAGTGAGGTTTTCTTTGCGCCAGGCGACGAGGTTTGGGATGGATTGTTCGAGAGCACCGAATAGCTCTAGCGCGAACAAAATGTCGTGGACAACTGGGGCTCTGCCGAAAATTGACGCTCTACGCAAAGCGACGGCGACGGCGCTGGCGAGGACATCGACGGGGTTTTCGGAGTCATCGAGTTGGAGACGGTCTTCGAATCGGCGGGCGAGCTTTATTGCGTAGCCCTGGTCGGGGCCTGGAGCACCAAAAAACTCTTCATCACCCAACGTTTCGCCCGGTCTATTCGCACGCCATGCCTCGGCTCTGCGCGGTGGAGAGGTGTACGAACTGACGTCGTTCTCGGTTGCTGGGACATAAGTCGGCGCGGACATGGTTAGGAGTGGAGGAGGGCGAAGACGAAGGAATCAGCCAGGGCTTGCCAGGAAGCTTCCAGGATATTGGCGGACACACCAATTGTGGTCCAGGTGCGATGATGATCACGACGATGATCAGTGGAATCGATCAGCACGCGAGTTACGGCACGGGTGGCTTCGTGAGTGTCAAGCACGCGAACCTTGTAATCGGTCAAGGAAATGCGCTCAACAGCGGGGTAGGCGTCGGCGATGGCGCTGCGAAGGGCAGAATCGAGAGCGTTGACGGGGCCGTTGCCCTCACCCACCGCGGTGATGCGCTCACCCTTAACCCAGAGCTTGAGAGTTGCCTCGGTTTCGACATCCACAGACACCTCATTCCAGGCACGAGCACCCGAACCGGAACGGTGATCTAACAACACGCGAAACGACTCAAGCTTGAAAAAATCCTGCTCCCAGCCGGAGGCACCACGGAGGAGAAGCTCGAGGGAAGCGTCGGCGGCTTCGAAGTGGTAACCCTCGTATTCCAGCTTCTTGAGCGTGTC
>JAAXHB010000130.1 GCA_012271125.1 Actinomycetota bacterium
GGATTGAAGTCGCTGAAGGCGTTGCCGAGGTTGATCAGTTCGGCGAGGGTCAGTTCGCTGTCGAGGGTGACAGATTGGGCGCCAGCTTCGAGCAGTTCGGCGAGGGTGAAGGGGTTGCGCACGCCCCTGTCGATGGCACGATCCAAGGCGAGCACGAGGAAGTCCTGTTGGCGGGAGATGCGGGCGAGGTCGTCTTCGTTTTCGATGCGCCAGCGTCCATTGATGTGTTCGGTGTAGTGGCGGCTGCGGACGTATTGGAGGGCCTGTTCGCCGTTGAGGACGTGGCAGCCGGCGGTGGGGATGTCAAGACCGGAGCCGGCGTCTCGGGCGGGGTGGTTGAACCAGACGGGAACGCCGCCGAGGACGTCGACGACCTCGCGGAAACCGACAAAGTCAACCTGGAGGTAGTGATTGATGTCGACGTCGAAGACCGTTGAGATGGTTTCGACAAGCAGAGGTGCGCCGCCGAGGAATAGTGCGGAGGCGATTTTGCCGTCTTGGGCTCGGGGGAGCTCGACGAGGAGGTCTCGAGGGATGGAGAGAACCCAGGCAGAGCCGGTGGTTGGGTCGACTCGCACGAGCATGATGGCATCGGCGTGAGCTCTGCCGTCTTCGAAGATGTCTCTGCCGAGCAGGACGGGGTCGTCTGGGTCGAGGCCGAAGGCGCTGTCGGTGCCGACGAGTAGGAAGTTGACGGGGTCATTGGGTGGGGTATCGGTTTGGAGGAGTTGGCCGGCGCTGGTGCCGTCGGCGAGGTTTATGCGACTCGGACCGTCGGCACCGCTGCCGAAGACGGCTGTGGCGGGGTTGTTGAAGTCGACTCGGCTGAAGCCGGAAGCACCTTGGTGGGCGCGGTTGATGGTGTATGCGCCGGTGAGGGCACCGGCGATTACTGCGATGCAGCCGAGGGCGAGGAGTCGTTGTGGCCAGGTGCGGCGTAGGACGATTTCTTTTTCTGGGATGATTTCTTGTTCGGTGGTGTTGCCGTCAGTTGTGTCATCGTCGATTGTTGTGTTGTCGGTTGTTGTGCTGTCGTCTGTTGTGTCATTTTCAGAGGGATCAATGCTGGTTAAGTCGGTGTCATCCCCTGTCACAGGTGCTCAGGCTAATCCTGCCTAGTTGAGCTAATAGTGAGAGTTGTGTGAATGAAGTCGCTCTACGTCGGCTGCCTCAATAACCCTTGTGCCGGTGGTGGTGTCGACTATCAGACGGCCAAGTTCATCGAGGTCTAGTGCAGTGCCTGTGAAGGTGTCGCCGGTTGTTTGGGTGACTTGAACTTTGTGTCCGAGCGTTGCTGAGTTTGTGGTCAGCGTGTGGCGTGCTTGGGCTGGGTTGTCGATGTAGTAGGTAAGGGATTTGAGCAGCTTGGCGAGGAGTTCGTCGACGGTAGTGGTGACGCCTAACTCTTGAAGCGAGATGGCAGTTGGCATCTCAGGTATGGGTGCCAGGTTGAGTCCTAAACCGACGACGACTGCGGTGACAGTGTCTTTGGAGGTGTCGCAGGAAACGTCGTTATTGGATGCTGTGACGGTTTCAGTGAGCATGCCGGCAAGCTTTTTGATGCCACCCTTGATATCTCTGGAATTGATGTCACTGGCCTTAATGTCACTGGTTTCGACAACAAGGTCGTTGGGCCATTTTGCTTTGATTTTGGCGTTGACGGGATTTTTGGCATCTGTAAGTGTCTGTGTCAGTGTCTGCTTGGTTGCATCGAGAGCAGCAGCGGCAACTGCTTGAGTGTGGCTCATTGCTTGATCTAGCGAAGTTTGAAAGCGGAAGCTCACAAGCAAAGCACCGGAGGTGTCGTTGGATGGTTGCGCGTTAAGCCAGATGCGGTTGAGTCGTCCTCGGCCTGCAGTTTGATGATCTGCAACCAAGATGACAGGGTTGATGTCGCCTGAGCGAGCTTCGCAGACCAGGTCGTCGTTAGTGGAGTCGGTGACATCGACATGGCGAAGCGTGCCAAACAGCGTTGCCTCGGCGTGGCTAAGCGGCAGAGTGTGAGCTGGGTCTAAAACAGCGATGATCGCTACCCCCTTCAGAGACTGCTCTAGGCTAGAAAAAGCTGTGTCCCAGAAAGCTGTGTTCCAGAAAATTGTGCTGAAAAGTCGTGCTTTAGGGAATTGTTGTGTTTAGCAAGGTACTTATAGCTAATCGGGGCGAAATCGCGGTTCGGGTGATTCGAGCGTGCCGTGAAATGGGCATATCTACGGTGGCTGTTTATTCGGATTTGGATCATGATGCTTTGCATGTGCGTCTAGCAGATGAAGCTCATGGATTGGGAGGGACGACAGCAGCAGAGTCGTATCTCAACATCGATGCGATTTTGGCGGCCATTGAACGTAGTGGCGCCGAAGCGGTACATCCCGGGTACGGGTTTTTAAGCGAGAACACTGATTTCGCTCGGATAATCACCGAGCGGGGTGTGACCTTTATAGGGCCACCGCCTGAGGCGATTGAAGTGATGGGCGACAAGGTGTCGTCTCGTCAAGCGGCTGAGACTTCAGGGGTGGCTGGAGTGCCGGGGACAGCAGATTTCATTGCTGGCGCTGACGAGGTAGTTGCTTTTGCTGCGGAGCATGGTTGGCCGGTTGCAATTAAGGCTGCATATGGCGGTGGTGGTCGAGGGATGAAGGTTGTAAT
>JAAXHB010000131.1 GCA_012271125.1 Actinomycetota bacterium
CTGAAATTGGATTGCCGTCGGCGTCAATTTTGATGACGCCTATGCGGACGCCTTCTAGCCATGACACAAGAACTCGCACCTGGGCGTAACAAGCGTCGATTTCATCAGCAGTTCTTAGAGGCTCGACTGAGTGTTCTGCGACTTGCAACAGGACTCGAGCTACGGGAGGTGCTGCGTATTCGCCACCAAAGCCGGCTTCTTCTAGCACCATTGCGACGACAATTTCTGGAGTGTTGACATAGCCGAGCTCAGGCCAACTAGCCGGACCGAAACCAACGAATAGGGCGTTGTCTGCTTTGCCGGTGACTTCAGCGGTGCCCGTTTTTCCCGCGACTGGCCAGTTGCGCAGAGGAAAGTCCACTCCTTTAGGGCTGACCACATTGAAGGCTGAGTAGGCCGTTCCGCGCAGCAGGGAGTCTTCAAAGCGGTCAGCGTTGGCGTTGGTAGGGCCGGGGAGGTTGTAGGCGGTGACTCCGTTTAACCCATCTAGGAGCGGTTCGACAATGTGACGATCAAGGCTGATTTCGCTGATTAGGCGTGGACCGAAGGTCAGGACTGGTTCACCTTGGAAGTCTGTGACTTTGGAGACAATGTTTGGTTGATGGAGTTTGCCGTCTGAGGCGATAATTGCGTAGGCGTTGGCGATTTGCAACGGCGTGGTTAACAGGCTGCCTTGTCCGATCGCGAGATTGATTGTGTCGCCGGCGGACCATTCGTCGCCGCTACGGGCATACACGCCTTGGTCGAATTGGTAGTCGTAGTAGACACGGTCGGGGACTACTCCGTCGCGTTCATAGGGCAGGTTGATGCCGGATAGCTCACCTAGTCCGAAGTCGCGTGCGACGGCTTGGATGCCCTCATCTTCGGGGGGAGAGCGTCGAAAAAAGCCTTCCCCGCCGAGCCGGTAGAAGTAGGTGTCGCTTGAGACGGTAAGGGCGTCGCGCAAGTCCACGCCTCGTTCGCAACAATAGGGACTGGAGAAAATGCAAGTGTCGCTTTCTTCTACGCAGAACGGATAACGGTAGGTGCCGGTGTCGGTGTAGAACTCGTCAACGTCGATCAAAGAGCGCGATGTGATACCGATTACGTCTTGTGATAAGGCGGCGTAGGCGGTGATGGCTTTGAAGGTTGATCCGGGGGCGTATTCACCTTGGATGACTCGATTGAGGATAGGCGAGTAGTTCTCGGACGCTGTGAGGTTGTTGAACAAGGTTTGTGAGATACCGCCGGCGAAATCTCGTGGGTCATAGGTAGGAAACGACGCCATCGCTAGAACTGACCCATCGCGAGGATCGAGCGCGACCGCTGCGCCTGCCGATGCTGCAAAAGGTGAAATGTTGGAGTCTTCGCCGATGGGTTGAGATCGGGCTTGGTCCAGGCCGCGGCGCAGTTCACTTTCCACGAGAGCCTGAAGGTCGGCGTCAATGGTGAGATAGACATCGTTGCCTGCGATGGGTTCACGGCTGAGATCATCATGAATAGCGACGACTTCGTCGAAGGCGTTGACCTCAAAGACTCGGCGTCCGGGCACGCCGCGCAACTGATCTTCAAAGATTTGTTCCACACCGCTTTTGCCAATTTCGTCACCAGGTTGATAAATCTTGGCATTGGGTTCTCGTGGATCGATTTGCGCGATCTTGGTTTGGTATTCGGTAGCGGTCAGCCGACCGACATAACCGAGCACGTGGGCTGCGAGACTGCCGTATGGGTAGGTGCGAAGGGTGCGTTCTTCCACGGTTACGCCGGGAAACAGGTCAGGGCGTTCGCCAAAGTAGACGAGCAGTTCAGGGTCGATACCGAACACGACTGGCACCTGTTCAAATGGACTGTATTGGGTGCTTGTGAGACGTTCAGCAATGTCGGCTGCTTTGGTGAGACGACCTGATCTGCTGACTATGCGCGCTAGGTCGTTAAACATTGCTTCTTGCTCGGATTCGGTTAATGACGAGGCGAGCTCGATGCGGTCAATGACGATCACATATACAAGCTGATTGTCGACTAGGACTTTGCCGTTGACGTCGAGGATGCGGCCTCGCGGAGCTTCTTCATAAACGATTCGCAAAATGTTGGCTGACGCTTCGGCACGTAACTCTTCACCTTGCAGGACTTGGAGGTACCAGAGCCGTGCGAATAAAGCTGCTATGAGGCATAGTCCGATTAGTCCAACTATGCGCAGTCGCAAGTCCTGGCGTTGTGTTACAGGTGTGGAATCAGTTGTCATTTGACTGCCCAGCGCACGACCGGTGAGACAATCAGTGACAGGGCTGCGTTTTGGGCACCGGCAAGAAGGCATATCAGCCATAGGTCTTCAGTCAGTAGGTTTCGTTGCCCTAAGACGGCACCGATGAGGGCGTACAGGGCAATTGATGTGAAGGTGCCGGCAAAGACAAGCACAAGCACTTGGGTTCGAGTGTTGTGAAACAAACCCTCTTCAATGTTGCCAACCGAATAGGCAACCAGGGCGAAACATATGGCGATGAGGCCTAGGGGAGTGGCGAGGTAGACGTCCCATAGCAAGCCAGCACCGAAAGCGACGATGGCAC
>JAAXHB010000132.1:0-603 GCA_012271125.1 Actinomycetota bacterium
AACAAGCTAAATGTGTGCATGTACAGTATACAGTATGCAGTAAGAATAACGATCCCTTTACTCCCGAAGCGTTGTGTGGGTGCCTTAAATTAAATCTGTTACAAATCGAATTATTTAAAATGCGATGTTTTCTAGTAAGTTTTTTCACCTTGACTGGTTCGGGTAACACTGGACTTGAGCACGTGCACAATATTCCGTCGCTGCTGCTGCAACTTGTTTTTTGAAAGAGTATTCCATGTTTTGGCCCCACTGATAAATCAAAAAAGGAAAAGAAAACCAAACAAGTAAACAACCAAAAGAAAAACACTTGAGCATCAGCAAAAAGCCAAACAACGGCAAATGAACAAAAACACAGCTAAATAATAATAATAATAATAATAATAATAATAATAATAATAATATATTTTTTTTAAAATGAAAAAAAATTATTGACAACAATGCTAACTATTAAAATCCTAATTACAATTAATTCGCTTAAAAAAACGAAAAAACTATTCATTCAAAACACTATTTACAATTCCTGGCGACTTAAAAAGAACTTAATTTAGCTTAGAAAGAGTTAACTAAACTAAGAAAAAATTATTCGAATTAAAAACATTTCAT
>JAAXHB010000132.1:617-1029 GCA_012271125.1 Actinomycetota bacterium
AAATTCAAAAGTTTCTTTCAACTGTTCAAAACAAGCCAAATTAATAATAATAGTAACAATAATAATAGTAATAATAATAATGATAATAATAATATTAATAATAATAGTAAAACTACCTGTTAAAACCTATTTACATTAATTTCGCTAAAGAAGAAAAAATGTATATACATATATTCAGTCAAAGCACTATTTACAAGTCACTTCATTTCATAGGCTCCTGATCATTCAATAGAAAGCATGCAGTTCACACTAATTCCTACCGTGGATTAAAATCTAAATGATAATAATAGTAATAATAATAATAATAATGTTATGGCGAACCGATATCCTGAGTACAAGGTCAATCAGTTTAAAAATCATCATGGATGTCCTGGAGGCTGTTCAAAAGAGGTTGAGCAAAATATTAAAGAGC
>JAAXHB010000133.1 GCA_012271125.1 Actinomycetota bacterium
AACCTGACCTGAGGCTTTTGACCTGTGACCTGTGGCCTGTGGCCTGTAACCTGACCGGTGGCCGGGGGCCTGACCTGTGGCCTGTGACCTGACCTGTGACCTGTGACCTGTACTTTAGCCCCGCCGGTCGTTTCGCCTCAACTCGAAGTTGTGTCGTCCTCAAAAAAGTCAATTCCCTCCGAACAAAAGTTAGTTCGCCCGAATATTTTTCCTACGATTTTATAGAAAACGATAAATGGTCACAGTCGTAAGGAATCAATTATCCTGTTGCTATAAAAGTGCAACAAAACCTCTACGCACGTACTCAAGGAGATATATTTAGACTCAATGGCTCTTTAGCTAGGCAAATGTTTAATAAAAAAGGTTTAAAAGCCGTTTCATATATTCTACAGGTAAAAGCCCTGGAATATTTATTAAGTTTTCAAATATCCAATCGATCATCCATCGATCCACAGACTTTGTTTCTACGCCCGTAATTAAACACATACATATTTTTCTAGTTAGAATGATTTGTAAGAATTGAAAGCCTAACTCAATTCGTTCAGTAATTTCCCAACGGCTAATGCAGTTGCTTTGGTAGGTACTTTAAGTCGGGTTATTACAGAGTATCAAGAATGCATTGACATGTATAGCCTTCTACTACCATGTGTAGCGATGTATTACCATGTATTACCATGTATTACCATGTACAGCCAAGTATAGCCATGTAATGCCATGTATAGCCATGTATTACCATGTATAGCCATGTATTGCCATGTATTAACATGTATAGCCATGTATTGCCATGTATTACCATGTATTGCCATATATTACCATGTAATGCCATGTATAGCCATGTATAGCCAGGTATTACCATGTATTGCCATGTATTACCATGTATACCCATGTAGAGCCATGTATTGCCATGTATTACCATGTATTGCCATGTATTACCATGTACTGCCATGTATAGCCATGTATAGCCATGTAAAGCCATGTATTACCATGTATGGCCATGTAGAGCCATGTATTACCATGTACTGCCATGTATAGCCATGTATTGCCATGTATTCCCATGTGTAGCTATTTATAGCCATGTAATGCCATGTATAGCCATGTATTACCATGTATTACCACGTATTGCCATGTATAGCCATGTATTACCATGTATTCCCATGTATAGCTATTTATAGCCATGTAATGCCATGTATAGCCATGTATTACCATGTATTGCCATGTATAGCAATGTATTACCATGTATTCCCATGTATAGCTATTTATAGCCATGTAATGCCATGTATAGCCATGTATTACCATGTATTACCACGTATTGCCATGTATAGCCATGTATTACCATGTATTCCCATGTATAGCTATTTATAGCCATGTAATGCCATGTATAGCCATGTATTACCATGTATTGCCATGTATAGCAATGTATTACCA
>JAAXHB010000134.1 GCA_012271125.1 Actinomycetota bacterium
GACCTCTGCGCCCCCACATGCACCCCATGACGTAAATGCAACTCGTCCAAAGCATCACACAAATCCCGCCCCTGCTCAGCCAACTTCGACACCATCTCCGCCACAACCAACCCCGCCCCAATCCCATCCTTGTCATGAACCGCATCGCCTATCGCGTACCCCATCGCATCCTCATAGGCAAACACAAAATCATGCGTCCTCGCTCGTTCAGCCCGCGCCTTCATAATCCACTTAAAACCCGTCAATGTCCGCACATAATCCACCCCATAAAACGCAGCAATCCTCCCCAACAACCTTGATGACACAATCGTGCTAATCACTAGAAGCGGTCGCTGCACCCGACCCCCACCATCCACTCCTTCGCCCCTATCATCAACGCCGACCTCAACCCCTTGCAACCGCCGCACCGCCGCCCGAAACAAATTCAGCCGCTCATCTTTAACCGGCGCATCCGTAGCCCGCTTCAATAAGTAGTCCCCCAGCAAACACCCCACCTCATCACCGGTCAAAACACGCCATTGCTTGGCACCCACCGGAACTGCCACCGCCAGCCGATCCGCATCCGGGTCATGCGCAAACGCGATCTTGGCTTTGCTCGACTTAGCAAGCTCCAACAACGAATCAAGCACCCCGTCGGCCTCAGGATTCGGATACGGCGTAGTCGGAAACTCCGGGTCCGGCACCGCCTGCTCCGCCACAACCACCGGCTCGCCAAATCCCGCCGAGCGCATCGCCCGAGCAAACACCCTCCCCCCAACCCCATGCAACGGCGTATAGGCAACCTTGGCAGTGCGCGGGGCGGAGTAATCCATCAACTCTGACAACGACTTCATGTACGCGTCTTCAATTTTCAACGATGACACCTGCTGCACCGTCGTCGTCAACTTCAAATCATCATCGATGACAGTTTCAGCTACGCGAACACCCCCCATAATCTCAGCTATCTCATCATCCACTGGCGACGCCAACTGAGTCCCCCCAACCCAAAAAGGCTTACACCCGTTATCACTACGCGGGTTATGACTCGCTGTCATCATCAACCCCGCTGTCGCCCCCAGATGCCGAACCGCATACGCCAACAGCGGCGTCGGCGTCGCCGCATCCAACACCTTCACTTCCACACCCCGCCTCGCCATCACCTGCGCTGCATCCTCGGCAAACACATCACTGCTATATCGAGCATCCCAACCCACCACCACCAACGGTGAGTCCGTTTCGGCAAGCACCCGCTCCGCAAACGCCACCGCCAAAAGCCGAATCATCACCCGATTCATCCGCAGCGGCCCCACCCCTAGCTCAGCACGCATCCCCGCCGTCCCAAACTTCAAATATCCCCCAAACCAATCCGCAACCTCACCGTTCCCAAGCAACCTTTCAATCTCAGCGCGACTATCTGGATCAACTTCCAGCCACGCCTCCGCCAGTCGCCGCGGATCCCCACACTCCAACGTCATTTCATGGGCATGTCCCCAAACAGGGCCTACCCGCACATCGCTGCTATCGAGCAGTCCCTCTGAATCCAGAAACTCACCCGCACTCATTGCCTAAAGGTTGCCACTCAAACCCTCCCAAGAGGTGCCCTGTAACCTCACCTCTTCGTGAAGATTTGCGTAGTCGGTGCCGGTGCTATCGGTGGCATGTTGGCAGTGCGCCTCATCAACGCCGGATACGAGGTCTCCGTCATCGCCCGTGGTGCCAACCTCACCGCTATCCAATCCAACGGCATACAACTAGTCGAAACCGACGGCCAAACCAATCACGCCAACGTCACCGCCTCAGCTGAC
The DNA here is from genome assembly GCA_012271125.1 of Actinomycetota bacterium. GTDB lineage: Bacteria > Actinomycetota > Acidimicrobiia > Acidimicrobiales > Aldehydirespiratoraceae > JAAXHB01. Next base: position 1,785 of record JAAXHB010000134.1, read on the forward strand.
TTCACCGCCCTCGGCACCTTCGACCTCGTCATCGTCGCCCTCAAAGCCCACCAAATCTCAGCAGTTGCTGCAGACCTCATGGATCTCTGTCGTCCCGACACCGCAATCGTCCCAACCCAAAACGGCATCGGCTGGTGGTACTTCCAAAAACACGACCCCCCATACACCGACCACCAACTCAAATCCCTCGACCCCGCTGGCACCCTCGCCGCCACAATCCCCGCTGATCAACTCATCCCCTGCATCGCCTACCCCGCCGCCATCAAATCCGACCCTGGAATAATCGCCCATATCGAAGGTGACCGCCTCGGCATCGGCGAACTCGACAACACCACAACAGAGCGCGTCCAATCCATTGCCGACACTTTCACCGCAGCCGGTTTCAAACCTCGCATCCTCACCGACCTTCGTGCCCAGGTCTGGGTTAAGGCTCTCGGCAACCTCGCCTTCAATCCCATCAGCGCCCTCACCGGCACCACCCTCGGTGAAATCTGCCACCAACCTCAAACCCGAGCCTTGGCAGCTCAACTGATGGTCGAAGCCCTTGCCGTCGCCGAAGCTCTAGGTCAAAACATCCGCATCAGCATCGACAAGCGCATCGAAGGTGCCGCAGCTGTCTCTGACCATAAGACCTCCATGCTCCAAGACGTCGAAGCCGGCCAACCTCTAGAGGTCGAAGCTCTTGTCGGCGTCTTCGTAGAGCTAGGCGAACTCGTCAACATCCCCACCCCGACTATCTCAACGATCTACGACCTCGTCACTCTCCTCAACCACCGCCTTGCCTGACACCATCGCCGACCTCTTAAGCGTCGGCACCGACGACGCCCCCGCCCTCCTAGACACCGTAGGAACTGTCCTCACCTACCAAGAACTTCGCACCCAGGTTTCCAACCTCGCTGCCCAACTCCGTACCACCATTTACAACAACAACGACGGCAACGACAACAATGACGACGACAATTCTCCAACACCCCGCATCGCCATCTCGTTACCCAACGGCATTGACATGGCACTCACTTTCCTCGCTGCCACCGCGGTCGGCTGTGCCGCGCCCCTCAACCCCAAACTCACCCCAACCGAACTCAACTACTGCCTCAACGATCTCCGCATATCCACCCACATAACTGACCCCTTAAAACCAGAAGACCAAACCTCTTCTCCTCCCCAGCCTATTTCACCCCTAAATCACGACGACCTAGCGCTAGTTCTCCACACCTCCGGCACCACTGCCAAACCCAAAATCGTTCCACTCACACAGCGCAACCTCACCCAATCCGCTCAAAACATTGCCAAGTCCCTCAACATGTCCGCCACCGACCGCTCTCTCAATGTCATGCCGCTTTTCCATGTCCACGGCCTAATGGCAGGCCTGCTCGCACCTCTGTCAGTCGGCGGTTCGGTAATCACAACCCCTGGCTTTGACGCCTTCAAGTTCTTCGGCTGGCTCAAAGACCGCAACCCCACCTACTACACCGCGGTGCCCACAATGCATCAGCTCATACTCGCCCGCTCAGCCCGCCACCAAGACACCGCCAAGCGAGCAAACCTCCGCTTCATCCGCTCCTCCTCAGCGGCTCTTCCAACCCAAACCCTCACCGACCTCCAAGACCTCTTTGACGCCCCCGTCATAGAGGCATACGGCATGACCGAAGCCACTCACCAAATCTGCTCCAACCCGCTGCACACTCAATCATCTTGCCTCCCCAGCACGTCCAACCCATCTGCGCAACCATCTCCCAAGCCCCGCTCAGTCGGCGTTCCTTCCGAAACCCAAATCACAATCCTCGATCCCGACGGCACCCCTATCGACTCTCCAAACCGAGGCGAACAAAATAGAGGCGAACCAGGCGAAATAGCCATCAAAGGTTCCACCGTCTTTTCCGGCTACGAAGCAACCGCTACCACCGAAGCCTTCACCGACGGCTGGTTCCGTACCGGAGACGAAGGCTTCATCGACGCCGACGGCTACCTCTTCCTCACCGGACGCCTAAAGGAGCAAATCAACCGTGGTGGCGAAAAAATCTCCCCACTTGAAATCGACGAAGCGTTGCTATCTCATCCCGCAATCGCCGAAGCCGCAACCTTCGCCATACCCCACGACCAACTCGGTGAGGACATCGCCGCTGCCATCGTTCTAAAACCAAACACTGACCTCTCCGAAGCCGACCTCCGCAGCTATCTCAGCGAATCTCTAGCCGCTTTCAAAGTACCCCGAACCTTGCTCTTCGCCGATGAACTCCCTAAATCCCCAACTGGCAAAATCCAACGCAGCACCCTCGCAACCCATTTCAATCTCACCTAACCCCAGCTACCCCAATCAACTAATCACATAGTTGGCAGCAACTCGTCCAACAAGTCCCCAAACCGCTCAGCCGCCGCAGCCCCAGCTTCCACTACTTCAGCATGCGACAATGGCGTCTCCGAAATCCCCGCCGCCAAGTTCGTGCATAACGAAATCCCCAACACCTCAGCCCCCATATGCCGAGCAGCTGTCGCCTCCGGCACTGTCGACATCCCCACCAGCGACCCACCCAGCCGCTGAGCCATCTGTATCTCCGCCGGCGTCTCATACATCGGTCCCCGAAACCAGAAATACACCCCCTCCGGCATCGAAAACCCCAGTCGCCCAGCTGCCGCCTGCGCAAGCCCGCGCAACTCCGCCGAATACACCTCGCTCATATCAGGAAAACGCGGCCCCAGCCGTTCATCGTTCTCACCTTCCAAAACACTCAACCCCGCCAAGTTCACATGATCTGAAATCAACACCAAATCCCCCGCCGCCAATGGCTGGTTATTGTGGCCCTCACCACACCCGCCTGACGCATTCGTCAACACAACCTTGTTACACCCCGCCAAAACCGCCGCTCGCACCGCAAAAGCAACTTCGTCCAGCGTCCGCCCCTCATATGCGTGCACCCTCCCCGCCAACAGCAGCACCCGATTCCCACCCGCCAACACCGAATACGCCGCTCCCGCATGCCCATGCGCGCTCGGCAACGGAAACCCCGGCAAGTCTCCATACTCCACCGCAACCGCATCGGA
>JAAXHB010000135.1 GCA_012271125.1 Actinomycetota bacterium
CTACTACAACAACTACTACAACAACTCTGCCCCCCAGAGAAACCTTGCTCGATGACCATGCCGCCATCTACGCCGAAGAGAACCAACGAAGCGTCAACATCACAATCCCAGTCCTGGCAAACGACATCTGCACTGACAGCTGCACCGGACTGCGCATCACATCACAACCCACTGCTGGCACTGTCACTGTTGTCAGCAATCAGCTCTTCTACAGGAACACCAATCTCAATGGCACCAACAAGGACTTCCTGTTCACCTATCGCACCGACAACTCAAGCCGAGCCGCTCAAGTCCGCCTCAAGGTCACCGACGGCAAAGACTTTCTCGCTAATGACATCGTCAATATCGAACGCACCCGTGGCACAACTTTCACTCACACCTTTTTCCCGCTCGCCAACGACACCTGCTTCCTCGCCAGCGACAACATCGCCGAAAATGACTGCACCGGCATGCGCATCACATCACAACCCCAAGGCGCAACAGCCACCACGCAAGGCAACGGCATCATTCTCACCATCCCTGCCAACGCCAGCATCTCAAACACCTTGACCCTCAAATACGACACTTACTTGTCCAAAAAGTCTGACAACTTGTCCCCCTCAACAGGAGAAGCCACTGTCACAATCAATGTCAATCCCAACTTTGACCAACTAGCCAACGACCGCCTACAGGTCTTCCGCGATGGCACAGACGCCGTCTCAACAGTTCTTAGAGTCCTCGACAACGACACTTGCACCGGTGCCTGCGGTGCAATTCAAGTCATATCCCAACCCAATCTGGCTCGTGCCGCAGTAGACGACAACGGCATCCGCCTCGAAATTGCGCAAGACCAGTCAATCAATAACGAATTGACTTTCCAATACCAAACCGATTTCAGCAACACTTCAGCAACGGTCACTGTCGTAGTGCTACCAACCGCTGATGTCCTTTACAGCGACAACTTCAACATCATCCGCCCTGGCAATTCATCTGTTAACCGAGAACTCAATGTCCTTGCCAACGACAACTGTCAAGCAGGCTGTCACGGCATGCGCGTGACCTCACATTCCTCGTCAATCACCGCCACTACCAACGCCGCACGTAATCGCATAATCCTTCAAGTCGGCTCTGGCAACACCGTATCGAACAACCGAGCCTCGATCACCTACACAACCAACAGCACCAGCGATTCCGCCAGTGTCCTTGTCACTTTCAACGGTCCTGCAGATTCGCTATCTGATCGCAGTTTCCAGTTCACACGAAGCGGCACAGCAGCTCTCTCGCGACGTCTGAGTGTTTTACCAAGCAACAACCTTTGTGGTGCCGGCTGCAACAACCCCCGAATAGTCACACCACCGCGTCACGGCACCGCACGCTTTGTCGGAACCCAAATCCAATATGACCTTGCCCAAGGTGTCGAAGCCCTTGGTGGCGACACCTTCACCTACCGCACCGATGACTCCATCGAAGATGCCACGGTCATCATCCACTTCAACAGCCCCGTCGACGTTCTCAGAAACGACGAATACCGCCGTGCTCGCACCGACACGCAGCGTTTCACCACAACTATCAATGTCCTAGCCAACGACAGTTGCCTCGGCGGTTGCGACAACCTTCGCGTCATCACCTCGACCCCATCAAATGTCACGACCAGAATTGTCAACCGCCAAATTGAGGTCACCGTCCCCAACGGTGTTCAAGCAGACCTAATTCGTCTCACCTACAGAACAGATGACTCTGACCTTGACGGCAACGCTGCCATTCTCACCGGTCCTGTCGCCGACCGATTGTCCCATGACCGAATCAACATAGATCGAATCAACCTCGAAACAATCAACCTCGTAATTGACGTCCTTAACAACGACCACTGCACCACCAGAATAAACGTAGGCACCCCCAATGAAACTGTTGTCTGTCAAGGCTTGCGAGTTCTGACAAGCCCACTTCCCACCGGCACCACAGTCAGAACCAATAGCAACGGCACCGCTCTAATCCTCGAAATTTCACGCAACCGAAACGTCCCAGACTCCTTCAACTTTGCCTATGTAACAAGCCTCGCTCTGACACCGGCATTGGTAACTGTCGATGTCACTGACATCACAGATGAACTCAGCAACGACACCATCACCGTCCGCCAATTCCTAAGAACCGCCACAACGGCTGTCCTCGATGTCGGCGCCAACGACAACTGCGTCAACAACACCTGTCAAAACATCACGTTCCATTCCCAACCCAACGTTGGTCGAGTCTCAACCAACGCCAACGGCGAAGTCATCTACACCCTGTCAAACAATCAAACCACTACCACGCCTCAAACCTTCACCTACTCAACTCGATACTCCACCTCACGTGCCACCGCCACGCTTAACATCGTCAGTTACCGCTACGTCGACATCGACTTATCTCCCACAGAAGTCGGTGCGCGCTGTGCTATCACTTCCGATGACTACGCCGTCTGCTGGGGCACTAACTATGCCGGACGCCTTGAGGTCCCGGATCGCAACTTTGTAGAGGTCGGTATTGGAGATTTTCACGCATGTGGACTTGATCCTGACGGTGCTCTGGATTGTTGGGGTGCCGAAGGTTTAGAAACGAATTATCGCTTCGGATCACCCAGGCTTGCCTACCCCGAAGACGACACATATCTCGCAGTTTCTGTTGGTCGTCAAACCTCTTGTGCTATTCGTGAAGGCGATTATCAAGCCCTATGTTGGGGCGTCAACGATGCCGGAAGTTACAGATATCGAGAGAACACCAACATCCATGTGATCGATGCCAATCACAACGCCTACTGCGGCATAAAAAATGACCGACGAGGTGTCTGCTGGGGTCCACAAGGCAACTACCGCAACAAAGACCAGGTACCTAGGGACAGCAACAACCGGAACTATCGCCTTGTTGACATTTCTTCAAACTACGACTTTGCATGCGCCGTCACCGAAGATTACGAACTGCTGTGCTGGGGTAATAACAGCAACCGTCAACAAACCGACATTCCGCCCTCACCTCAAAGCAACAATGTTGCCAACTCAGCCGATTACCAGGTGGTGTCAGCTGGTTCTGATCATGTTTGTGCTCTGAAAAGAAACGGCGACGCTGTCTGCTGGGGGAATCGAGATTACGGCGCAGTTCCTAGCACCAAGTTCACCGAATTGGCTTCAGGCCTTGACGCCACTTGTGGAATCACCACCACCGGCGCTCTTGACTGCTGGTCACGTTATTCCTACGGCCAAGAAGATGCCCCTTCAGGCAGCTACCTGTCGGTTTCTTCAGGCAGTCGTACTACTTGCGCCATACAACGACAAACAGCCAACTACGGTCCCATTAGCTGCTGGGGTAAAGACGCCAGCGGTGCCATGAACCCGAACCCTGGCAATTTCTTACAAGTTGATGTTGGGCATGATTTCGCTTGTGCCATAAACATTTCCCAAGCCGTGGAATGTTGGGGTGCCAACAACGACAACCAAGTCAGCGACAAGCCCAGCAGCGGTGCATACATAGACATCGCCGCTGGTAAGGATTACGCCTGTGCACTCAACTCCAGTAATCGCATCTCATGCTGGGGTGACCCCCCGTTTAGCGGTTCGCTTCCCGCTACTGATCAATTCACCGAGCTGTCGGCTGCTGCTTTGTTTGTATGCGCTCTGCGCACCGACAAGGTAATCAAGTGTTGGGGCGATGGAAACAGTGGAGAAGATGACCCCGAATCAAAGATAGGCGACCGTGATGTGGCGTCAATGTCAGGCTCAATTGGAAATGATTGGACATTCTGTGCTGCTTACGAAGCCAAGGGCGTGCGCTGTGTCGGCAGAGGACCCGATTATGGCAGAATCAGTAATGAAATAACGAATGTCTCTGAGTACTACTACGGTGACGAAAGCGACCTTGACGACAGAGACTTCACCACAGCAACCTTTGTCGAGATTGCCGTCGGAAACACTTTTGCTTGTGGACGCAAATCATCAGGTGCGGTGGAATGCTGGGGTCAAAATCATTACGACCAGCTACAGGTGCCCAACGACTCTTTCAAATCGATTTCTGCCGGCGCGGTTCATGTCTGTGGCGTCACTACCAACAACGCACTCAAATGCTGGGGCGGACGCCTAATCCCCAAAGAGTTCCAAGGCTGAAACCAGCTTAGATATACCTTTTCCAGTCTTGAAAATCCTCTTCCTATGCCCGCATTTTGAGCCTGACACGGCACCCACGGGCATTATCGCCACCCAACTTGTTCAACAACTCACCGCACGCGGTCACGAAGTCCAAGTCGTCACATCTCTACCTTGGTATCGCAAGCACAAGATTGAACCCGCCTGGCGTCGCAAGCTCATCACCACCCAAGACTGCATCACTCGCGTCTACCCCTTCCCCAGCAGCAAACGCTTTATCTTTTTGCGTGCCTTCGGCCAAGCTTGCTTTGCGCTCCTGACGCTCTTCGCTGCTACTACATCACGTCGCAAACCTGGCTGCGGGCCCGAGTGTGTGCCCGTGTGTGTACCCGAGTGTGTAATCGCCATGTCACC
>JAAXHB010000136.1 GCA_012271125.1 Actinomycetota bacterium
AGGATGTCGCTGCCGGTGATATTGATCGTCACCAACGCCTTGGAATCAGTATCGGGATTGGTGGCGTTGGGATTGTCTGTGTCATAGGTGAACGTAACCGGCGAAACCAACGCATCACCCGCAGCCAAAGTCCAAGTAATAGAACCAGCGTTCTCATTAATGCTCGTGGTACCGGCATTCGGTGTGTCGACAATGGCGATGTTTTTGCAACCAGCAGTACAAGTGTCATTAGCCACCACAACAAAAGTGTGACTGATCTCCGCAGTACCGCTACGTGCCAAACCGACCGCAGTTTCATCAACGAGAACGTCGGTGCCAGAAGAAGTGTCGGTGATAGAGATGTTGACTGTTGCGTTGCCGCCGTTAGAAGTTGTCGTGTAAGTGAACGAATCGGAGGTGATGACGCCGTAATTGACAGCCAAGGTGTAGCGAATCTTGTTGACACCGCTGTCGTCAAACACCACAGCAGAACCATGAGACGGACCACTAGCAACTGCTAAACCGTCACAGCCGTTACCGCACTCATCATTAGCCAAAACATCCACAACAACGGAAAACGCGTCGCGACCGGCACGGTCGGTGGCAGTGGGTGAATCGTTGGTCAATTTGTCAGCTACCGGAATTGTCACAGTCACAGTCGCAGATTCGTCGGCGTGTGAAGCCGTTGTTGTATAGGTAAAGATTTCAGAGGTGACGGCTTGCTGGACGGAGGCAGCGAGGGTGTAGGTGAGGGTCTTAGAGTCCTGATCGAAGGTGGCGGTGCCATGTGTTGGCTGGGTTACGGTAATACCAGCACAGTCGGCGGTGCCGTCACAGTCCAAACCTGTGATGCTGGTGAGGACGACGTTGCCGGTTGCTTCTGACCAGCCGGTGCGAGTGCCTGTAGCGATAGAGCCATCGGCGAGCTTGTCGGCATTGGTATCAAAGCTGATCGTCAAGGTTGCAGCAGTGGATTGCGCAGTAGTGGTATAGGTGATCGTTACGTCACCACTTGGTGTGGCGGTGCCATCGGCGAGGTTGTAACGAATTAGTTGCTTGTCGTCCACTGTGACCACAGAAGCGGTGCCGTTACCGCTGCCCGGACCCGAAGTAATAGCGAGACCGGCGCAATCGGTTGCGCAAGTGTCATTAGCAAGAACATCAATGTCGTAGTCGGTGACCGCGGCGGTGCCGTAACGGTAAATAGATGGGTTTTCGTCTAGGAGGATGTCGCTGCCGGTGATATTGATCGTCACCAACGCCTTGCTGTCAGTATCGGGGCTGGTGGCGTTGGGATTGTCTGTGTCATAGGTGAACGTCACCGGCGTAACCAACGCATCACCCGTAGCCAAAGTCCAAGTAATGCTGCCGGCGTTCTCGTTGACACTTGTTGAACCGGCATTCGGGGTGTCAACAATGGCAATGTTCTTACAACCAGCAGTACAAGTGTCATTAGCCACCACCACGAAAGTGTGACTGATCTCCTCTGTGCCGCTGCGGGGCAAAGTGACCGCAGTCTCGTCCACGAGGGTGTCGGTGCCTGAAGAAGTGTCGGTGATGGTGATCGTCACGGTGGCGTCGCCGTCATCGCTGGTGGTGCCATAGGTGAAGGTGTCGGAGGTGACAACGCCGTAGTTGACAGGAATGGTGTAGCGAATCTTTACCTTGTTGTTATCGGCGGTATCGGCGAAGGTGGCGGCGGTGCCGTGGGTTGGGTCAGAGGTGACGGTGATACCGGCGCAGGCGTTGGCGCACTCATCGCCATCTTGAACATCGATGACCACTTCGAATGCGTCACGACCGGTGCGTGAACCCGAAGCAGCGTCGGCGTCGAGATTGTCAGCAGCGGAAATGGTGACGGTGATGGTCTTGGACTCGCCACTGTGCGAAGCGGTAGTTGTATAGGTGAAGGTTTCGCTAGTGACGGGTTGTTCAACGGAGGCGGCGAGGGTGTAGGTGAGAGTCTTGGAGTCCTGATCGAAGGTGACAGCGCCGTGCGTTGGCTGAGTGACCGTAATACCGGCGCAGTCAGCGGTGTCGTCACAAGTCAGGTCGGAGATGGCAGTGAGGACAACATTGCCGGTGACCTCAGCCCAGCCGACACGGTTAGCGGTGGTGATGGTGCCGTCGGCGAGCTTGTCGGCGTTGGAATCAAAGGAGATGGTGACTGAGCCGGCAGCTTCGGCGTCATCGGTGGTGTAGGTGAAGGAGACGTCGTTATTGGAGGTGTGAGCACCGGAACCGAGGGTGTAGCGGATGATCTGTGTGCCGCCGATAGTCATGGCTGTGGCAGTGCCCTCACCAGGGGCGGTGTCGATTGCGAGGTTCGGGCAGCCGGTAGAGCAGGTGTCATTGGCGAGGACATCAATGTCGTAGCTGATGGCATCGGTTCCGTAGCGGTAAATCGTTGGGGTGTCGGCTGCAAGGACGTTGGCGTTGGTGATGTTGATAGTGACGGTGGCGTTGTTGGTGCTGTCGGTAGTGGTGTAGGTGAAGGTGACCTGAGTCACTACGGGATCGTTTGCGGCGAGAGTCCAGGTGATTTCGCCGGTGAGCTGATTGATGCCATCAGAGGCAATAGAACCAGCCGAGGGGCTGCCAACAATGGAGATGTCACGACAGCCGTCGGAGCAAGTGTCGTTAGCCACGACACCGATGGTGACTGACATTTCGCCAAGGCCGACACGTGGCTCGTTATCAGCAGTGTCATTGACAAGGGTGTCTTGACGGTTGCTGCCGTTGTCGTCGTCGTCACGAGTGATGGAGATATTGACCGTGGCATCTCCGGAATCGCGGGTGGTCGTGTAGGTAAAGGAGTCGCTTGTGACGACGCCGTAGTTGGCTGGGATGGTGTAGCGAATCTTTTGCTTGTTGTTGTCTTCGGAGTCAGTGAAGGCAACGGCGGTGCCGTGGGTGCCGTTGGTGGCTGAGAGTCCGGCGCAACCATCGGCGCATTCGTCATTGGCGAGAACGTCAACGACTACCTCGTGTTCGGCGCGACCAATACGCGAAGTAGCAGAAGGATCATCAGTGGTGAGCTTGTCGGAAGGATTGATGCTGACGTTGACGGTGACGATTTCTCCGGCATGGGATGCATCGGTGGTGTACTGGAACGAATCGGTTTCGATGTGTTCTTCCACAGATGCAGCCAAGGTGTAGGTAAGGGTCTTGTCGGTCTGATTGACGGTGATGTCGTTGCCGTGAGTGGGTTGTGTGACGATGGTTATGCCGGCACAGTCAGCGGTGCCGTCGCAGGTGACGTCGGTAGCGGTGTCAAGATCGATGCTGCCTTCGACTTCAACCCAGCCGACACGGTTGTCAATGGAGATGGTGCCGGTGGCGAGCTTGTCTGCGTTGGTGTCAAAGGTGATCGTCAAGGTTGCAGCAGTGGATTGCGCAGTAGTGGTGTAAGTGATCGTCACATCTGAGCTTGGGGTAGTGGTGCCATCAGCGAGGTTGTAACGAATTACTTGCTTGCCGTCAACGGTCTCTACTGATGCGGTGCCGGTACCCGGACCAGATGCAATCGCGAGACCAGCGCAATCAACAGCGCAAGAATCATTAGCAAGAACATCAATGTCATAGTCGGTTACCGCGGCAGTGTCGTAACGGTAAATAGTTTCAGCATCAGGATTGAGGATGTCGCTGCCTGTGATATTGATCGTCACCAACGCCTTGGAATCAGTATCGGGATTAGTGGTGTTGGGATTGTCTGTGTCATAGGTGAACGTCACCGGTGAAACCAACGCAGCACCCGCAGCCAAAGTCCAAGTAATACTGCCGGCGTTTTCGTTAATGGAGGTGGTGCCGGCATTCGGGGTGTCGACAATGGCAATGTTCTTACAACCAGCAGTACAAGTGTCATTAGCCACCACAACAAACGTGTGGCTGATCTCATTAGTACCGCTGCGAGCCAAATCGACCGCAGTTTCGTCAACGAGGGTGTCGGTGCCTGAAGAAGTGTCAGTAATCGAAATCGACACGTTGGCAGCACCACCGCTGCTAGTGGTGTTATAAGTAAATGAATCACTGGTGATAACGCCGTAAGTAGCAGGCAAGGTGTAGCGAATCTTTTGCTTGTTGTTATCAGCAGTGTCAGTGAACACTGCTGCGGTGCCATGGTTGCCTTGAGTGGCAATAGCCAAACCGGCGCAGCCGTTACCGCACTCATCGTTATTCAAAACATCAACAACAACGGAGAAGGCAACACGACCGGCGCGAGAAGTGGAAGCAGGTGAATCGTTGGTCAAGGAGTCAGCCACCGGAATCGTCACAGTGATCGTCTTGGATTCGCCGGCGTGGGAAGCCGATGTTGTGTAGGTGAAAGTTTCGCTGGTGACGGCTTGTTCGACGCTGGCGAGCAGGGTGTAGGTCAACCTCTTGTTGGTCTGATCAACGGTGACCGTGCCGTGCGTGGGTTGTGTGACGGTAATGCCGGCACAGTCAGCGGTGCTGTCACAAGTCAGGTTGGAGATGGCGGTGAGGACAACATTGCCGGTGACCTCAGCCCAACCAGTACGTGTGCCAGTGGTGATAGTTCCGTCGGCGAGGGAGTCAGCAGCGGTGAGAGTGATGGTGACGGTTTCTGCTGCGTCGGCATCATCGGTGGTGTATTTGAAAGTGACATTGGCATTGGAGGTGTGGGCACCGGAGGTGAGGGTGTATTCGATGACTTTGCGGGTGGCGTCGTTGGGATCGTCGATGACTGCGAGGCTGCCTTCGGCGGAGGTGATGTCTTCGTCTATGGCGAGGTTGGCGCAGCCGGCACCGCATTCGTCGTTAGCTAGAACGTCGATGGTGACGGTGAGGGCGTCGGTTCCGTAACGGTAAATCGTTGGGGTGTCGGGTTTGAGGTCGTCGATGTTGTTGAAGTTGATGGTGACAGTGGCGGGGTCGCCTCCGGTTTCGGTGTTGTCGTCGTCATCGGCGTCGTCTTGGTCGGCGTACTTGGTGACGTATTGGAAGGTGGCTGAGTCGACTGAGGGGTCGCCTTCGGCGAGAATCCAGGTGATTGTGCCGGTGGTCTGGTTGATGCCATCGGAAGCGATGGAGCCAGTCGAGGGGGTGCCGACGATGGAGATTTCTTGGCAGAAGGAGTGGCAGTCGTCGTTGTCGACAACCTGAATGGGGACAATGACTTGTTCGAGACCGGTGCGGCTGACATTGTTTTGGGTGTCGTTGTTGAGAACATCGGCGCCGTTGTTGGTGTAAGTGATGGAGATGGAGACTTCGCCTGGGTCGGCGGTGGTGTCGCCATCGTCGGGATCGTTGTCGGTGTAGCGAGTGGTGGTGTAGGTGAAGCTGTCGGAAGTGATCACGCCGATGTTCTTGGGGAGGGTGTAGCGAATCTTGCGGTTACCTTCTGAGTCGGTGACGACTTCTGTTGTGGCACCGGTGGTGGCGTTGCTGGTCGGGGTGCCTGCAGTCAGGCCGGCGCAGGCGTTGGCGCACTCATCGCCGTCGAGAACGTCAATGTCGATGGTCAACTCGTCACGTTTGCTGCGGGTGCCGGTGCCGGAATCGTCGTCGAACTTGTCGTCGGCGGGGATGGTGACGGTGATGGTCTTGGACTCGCCGGTGTGGCTGGCGGTGGTGGTGTAAGTGAAGGTTTCGCTAGTGACGGGTTGTTCAACGGAGGCGGCGAGGGTGTAAGTGAGGGTCTTGGTGCCCTGAGCAATAGAGACGGTGCCGTGTGTGGGTGGAGTGACGGTGATGCCGGCGCAGTCAGCGGTGTCATCACAATCTAGGTTGGAGATGGATGTGAGGACAACGTTGCCGGTGGCTTCTACCCAGCCAGTGCGAGTGCCTGTGGTGATAGAGCCATCGGCGAGCTT
>JAAXHB010000137.1 GCA_012271125.1 Actinomycetota bacterium
ACGATGCTGCGCCACATGTTCACCTCGCCGCTCAACATGTATCTGCGTCACCGTGACCGGCCCAAAGGGGCGATGCGCCCGATGCCGAACCTTGTCGAGGGCGAAACCGAGCTCGAAACTTTTGGCGCGTCGGTCATCGAGGATTTCACCTGGAAACAGTTGCTCGACACCGACGCTTGCACCATGTGTGGTCGCTGCACCTCGGTCTGTCCCGCGCATGCCACCGGCAAGCCTCTTGACCCGCGTGAGATCATTCTCAAAACCGGCGAAGTCATGGCAGCGTCGGGCACACCAGCGGTGACGGCACCGCTCAGCAGCGAACGTTCCCCCTGGCCGACCAAGAATCCGCTTAAGCGCAAGTTCATCGGCAAAAAGACCGCTAACGGCGACAACGACGACGCACCCGATATCAAAGTCCCGACCGGCGAAATGCTTGAACGCATCAGCGCTGAGGAGCTATGGGCTTGCACCTCCTGCAAGGCATGCGACGAAATCTGTCCCGTCAATATTGAAATCCTCGACAAGATTCTCGACATGCGCCGCTATTTGACCTTGATGGAAAGCGAGTTCCCATCCGAGCTTGGCCAGGCGTTTCGAGGCATGGAAAACTCCTCCAACCCCTGGTCGATGAGCCAGCGTGACCGAGCGCAATGGGCCGAGGACTTCCCCAACGTGCGGGTCATCGAAGGCGGCGACCCCTTCGAAGCCGAATACCTCTACTGGGTCGGTTGCGCCGGCTCCTTTGACGACAAAAACAAGAAGGTCACCAAAGCCATGGCGACCCTTTTGACCCGCGCCGGCGTCGACTTCGCCATCTTGGGTCCAGCCGAAAACTGCACCGGCGACTCTGCCCGACGCTCCGGCAACGAGTACCTGTTCCAAATGCTCGCCACTCAAAACATCGAAACCCTCAACGCCATGGGCGTGCGCAAAATCCTCACACAATGCCCCCACTGCTTCAACACCCTCGCCAACGAATATCCCCAGCTCGGAGGCCATTACGAGGTGCTCCACCACAGCCAACTCCTCGAATCCCTCGTTGCCTACGGTCGACTCGACCTCAGCGACGCCAGCCTCGATGAAACCGTCGTCTACCACGACAGCTGCTACCTCGGGCGCCACAACGACGTCTACATGGCACCTCGCAAAGTCCTCGGCTCGCTCGGTGGAATCGACCTCGTCGAAGCCAACCGCAACGGCACCAAAGGCATGTGCTGTGGCGCTGGCGGTGCCCGCATGTGGATGGAGGAAACCATCGGCACCAAGGTCAACGACGAGCGCGCCAAGGAGCTTTTAGACACCGGTGCCAAGCGCATCGCCACGGCTTGTCCGTTCTGTTACATCATGATCGACGACGGCGTGCGCGCCGCGGGTGTCGAAGAGGACGACGTCGCCGTTGCCGACATCTCCATGCATGTGTTGGCAGCTGTAGAAGCCGGCGACGCCGCCCGCGAAGCCGCTGTCAGTGTCCGCACCTAACCAATCACCTGCGATACTGAGGGATGCGCCGCGCCGGTACTGACATACTCATCATCGACAACTACGACTCGTTTGTCTACATACTCGCCCAGTACCTAGGCGAGCTTGGCGCCAACCCTGGCGTCTACCGTCACGACGCCATAAGCGTCCAAGAAATCCGTGACCTGAACCCAGCCGGCATTCTCATCAGCCCTGGCCCGGGCCGAACCGAAGACGCTGGCATTTCCAATGACGTCATCCGCGAACTAGCCGGCGAAATCCCCATCCTCGGCGTGTGCCTGGGCATGCAATGTCTTGGCGAAATCTACGGCGGCAAGGTGACTAGAGCCAAAAAGGTCATGCACGGCAAAACGTCGACTATTACCCACGACAGCACCGGCGTCTTCGCCGGTTTGCCTAACCCGCTTGAAGCGACCCGTTACCACTCTTTGATTGTTGAGCGAGACTCTGTCCCCGATGTTTTGACTGTCACCGCTACTAGCGACGACGGCAACGTCATGGGCTTACGTCACCGTGAACTAGACCTTGAAGGCGTGCAGTTTCATCCTGAGTCGATCTTGACCAACGCCGGCCACGACCTTTTAAAAAACTGGCTAGGGAGCTGTAGCTAGAAACGTCAACAGCGCGGGATTTAGAACCCGTCGGTGACAGTCGGGGTGGGCACCTCTAGCTCACCCACAATCAAGTTGATCTCTGAGCCACGCTCGAGTTCCATGCCCTGCGGCGGTGTCTGGGCTAGCACACGCCCACGATCAGGTGAGCCCACCTCTACGGGGTCAAAGGTGATGAGCCCTAGCTCTAGGCCTTCTCGTTCCAGGGTCAGTCGAGCGGTGTCAAACAAGAGCCCGACCACATCGGGCACTTCCACGACGGGCACCCCACTTGAAACAACGACGATCACTTCGCTGCCGTTGTCTACCGGCGAACCCACCACCGGTTGAGTGTCAATCACTAGCCCTTCTGGGACGGTGTCAGACGCTTCGCTTGTTTCGCCGACACGAAACCCCGAGTCGGTCAGCTTTCGAAACGCTTCGATGACGGTCAGGTTGCGCACATCGGGAACGAACACCTGACCTGGCCCGGTTGACACATAAATGGTGACAGCTTCGCCGCGCTGAAGTTCGCTGCGGCTCGGCGGGTCTTGTCGCACGACTATGCCTGCTTCGGCCTGGTTCGGCTCGGTGATTTCGATTATCACATAGCCGGCTTCTTCAAGGATTTGACGAGCATTGGCTGCGTTGCGACCGGTCACCGGTGGGATTTGTGGAATCTGGCTTTGACCCATGGTCACAGTGACAACCGCTCCCGACTCGACACGCTGACCCGCCGGTGGTGCCTGTGAAAACGCCGTGTTCTCGCCGACGTCTGGGTTGATGCGGTATTCGAAGGTGGCGTTGAGGCCGGCTTCGCGCAGCCGCACCTCGGCGTCGACCATGTTCAGCCCGTAGATGTCGGGGATCGTCACCAGCGACACGGCTGAGCTGTTGCCGGTGTCGTCGCTGCTGTCGCCGATGCCTAGCTCTTCATAGAAGCGCACCACCAGGAACCCCAGCACAGTTATTAGTGCCGCTAGTGCCACCAACATCAGAGCAGTGCGTTTCCAATCATCACGCCGACGGGGGGCTTCGTAGTAATACTGCGGCGGATACCCCGGCGGTGTTCCCGGAACCTGTCCTTGAGGAACTTGGCCCGGCGGAACCTGTCCTGGGGGTGTCCCAGGCGGCACCTGATCCGGTACTTGACCCGGCGGCACTGTTCCAACCGGCGGCGTTCCTGACGACGCTCCTAGTGGCGTTCCAGCAGGTGTTGGCGACACCGGATCTGACGGCGTCGCCAGAGTCGCAGGCGTCTCAACCACCGGCTCATCAGCCCCAGACTCCGCCACCCCAGTCCCAGCAGTCCCGCCAGTCCCAGCAGCCGTCTCCCCAGCCAAGTTGTGCCGCCCTGACAGATATCGCTTCAAATCTCCCCGCAAATCCGTCGCCTTGGGATAGCGAAGGTTCGGATCCTTCGCCAACAACTTCATGATCATCGCCTTTAGCGACGGCGCAACCACCACCCCGTCACGAGCCGGTTCAGCCGGCAGCTCCTGCACATGCTTGAGCGCCACCGCGGTAGCAGTATCGGCAACAAATGGTGGCTTGCCCACGATCATCTCATAGAGCACCACACCAAGCGAATAAAGGTCCGAGCGCCCGTCAAGGGTCATGCCCCGTGCCTGCTCAGGCGAGAAATACGTCGCCGTGCCCATCACCGAGCCGACCTGAGTCAAGGTGTGATCATCGCGATGCGCCAACGCCGTGGCAATGCCGAAGTCGCTGACCTTGACCACGCCGTCGTTGGCAACCATGATGTTGCCGAGCTTGATGTCACGATGCACCAGCCCCGCCTCATGAGCGCACGCCAGCGCACCAGCCACGTCAAAAGCAATCTCCGCCGCCCGATCAGGATGCAACGGCCCCGACGAGCGCAACACGTCAGCAATCGTGCGCCCCTCCACGTATTCCATCACCAGATAATGGGTGCCGTGTTCTTGTCCCCAGTCGTGGACACCCACAATGTTGTGATGATTCAGATTCGCCGCTGCCTTGGCTTCACGGCGGAATCGCTCTACAAAGTTCGGATCATCCGCGTATTCAGCGATTAGAACCTTGAGCGCAACCTGACGGTCAAGGGAGACGTCACGAGCGAGGTAGACATCGGCCATTCCGCCACGGGCGAGCTGACGCAAAAGCTGGTAGCGGCCACTAAAAACTGTCGGCCCTTCTTCACTCATCGGGTCAACCCTCGCTAAATACTTGCAGGGGTCATTGATGACGACATCGGTGGCGCAGTCTACCTTTACCCCTTGGCACGCCTAGAGAGCGAAATCTTAGAGCGCAACTAGATTTAAGCCAAGAATTGGTTATCCAAAGGCAGCATAAAATTCATCTTGGGTAAAATTCGTCTGGGGTAAAATTCATCTAGGCGCGAGTGGCGGAATTGGCAGACGC
>JAAXHB010000138.1:0-969 GCA_012271125.1 Actinomycetota bacterium
TGGTAACAAGATAAACTTAAGTAGACTGCCGTATGTATTAAGTGCCAGTGTGGTTAGAGTTGTTGCGAATGTGTGGGCGTGTCTGTGGCGTGGGGTGTGTCCTGTGGTTGCCAAGTGTTACCTTACTTAAATCTCTGTTATTTGAGGGTGTGGTCCCAATGATCAACCCAAGTCACTTTTGTTTTATATAATTATTATGTGTTTTGTGCCTGTTGGGTTGGATTTCTGGACGTGTCTAACAATATTAGCCTATCCTCTTGTTGCCAAGTGTTGATGTAAATCTCTGTGTGCTGGTTTTTGGTTGTAGTCCTATCATAAACTTTGTCGAAGCCTTTTGCTCTATGTATTGTTATGCAGTTTGTCATGTGTTGGCATGTTTGTGGCATGAGATGTGCCCTCTGGTTACTTCTGGTTACCGTTGATGTTTTAAATCTTATGTGTAGTGTTTTGTGGGTGTGGTCCCTACTAAGTACCTTGTGGTGCAAGTAAGAAGGAGTTTGTTGGCAAGTCATGTAGTTCTTGTTGATGTTTGATGTTCTAAATCTCGTTTGTGTTTTAAATTGTAGGTGTTGTCACTATGAATCTTGATCATGTTCGCAGAATGCATTTGGTGCCTGCTGGGTGTTGTTGTCATTTTAGGCGTGTCCTGTGGTGGCCAAATTTTGCCGATGAAGTTGTAAATTCCGTTTTGTGTGGTAACAAGATATGTATTGTGTGCCAGTGTTTTTAATTGTTGTGAATGTGTGGGTGTGTCCTATGATTGCCAAGTGTTACCTTTGATGTTTTAAATTTCCTGTGCAATTTTGTAGATGTGGCCCCCATGCTTTGTTGATGTGTCATGATGTAAGCGTCTTCTGTGGTTGCCTAGTGTTGCCTTTGTTTTAAATCTCTGTGTATTGGTTTGTGAGTGTGAAGGGGAAGTGTCTTTGTTCCTAAGAGTTACGGTTGATGTTTTAAATCTCAAAAAAA
>JAAXHB010000138.1:1005-1171 GCA_012271125.1 Actinomycetota bacterium
GTTGTCTCGTGTTACTTTTGATTGTGTCAGCCTCGTTTGTGTTTTGAATTGTGGGTGTGGTCACCATTAATCTTGATCCCGCTTGTAGAATGTGTTTAGTGGCCAACTTGCCGATGAAGTTGCCTGTATTGTGGTGTGTGGGTGTGGTAACAAGAGAAAGTTAAGT
>JAAXHB010000139.1 GCA_012271125.1 Actinomycetota bacterium
ACTCGGTCGCCCGCCGGCAGAACGCCGACTGGTAAATCGACAATCGAGGCCGCCGTCTGCGGCGGGACGGTCGACCGCACCAAGCGCTCGAAAGATTCCGCGGCCTTGTGGACGTCTTCGCGCAGCACCGGGACGCCAGACGTATCCGGCAAAATGCGCATCCCGCGCCGGCGTTCTTCCAGCGTCAGAAGCTTTTGGGCGAGGCCGTCTCCAATGACACCGGCGATCGGAAGCGCCCCGTTCTCCCACTCGTATCGCACGGCGGTCGCGAGGTTGTTATAGGTCGCTGCGTCCATGAGGAAGCGTGACGTGAGCAGACCAAAGGCCGTACAAATCTCGCCGACCGTAAATTTTCTCGACTCGATCCAGTCCAGCTCCCGGGGGGAGATTCCGAGTTGATGCCATTGGGCTCCGCCGGAAAGCACCAACGGCTCGCGGGCATGCAACGGCCCCGAAAAGTGACGCTTCAAAACGGCCTTCACAAGCTTCCGATCCTTTTCGGAGTGGATACCCGGATCCTGGAAGACACCAGCCGGCGCGGCGTCGTTCTCGACCAACTCGCGGTTCCATTGTATCTGTGAGACGTCCATGTCGACGGTCTTGCCAATGGCCCGAAGCGGCGACATGCCCCAATAAGGGTCAGCCGGGTCGGGATACGCCTGCGCGTGGCAGACGACCGCGGGATCGAGCGTTTCCCGGGTGCCGCCGGCCCGATTTCTAACTTCCCATTCCTTGAGCCACCCTTCTTTGACGGGCACCGCCCGCACGGAGTCGGGCCGCATCGGCCAAAGTTCCGCCGGTGTCGGATTACGCCGCGGACCGATGCTCACAATCTTGTCGAGAGCATTGCCCCCGAGGGCGATAAATAGGGTTCGCAGCTTCATTTGAAATGATCTCGTCTGATGCTCATTCGGGTGCTCGATGAGGAATTCGAGATCATGATTCGGAATCATGATCAAGTCGCCCGCGCTGTTACGCTCCCAGACCCGCCACGGCAACGACCCGACGTGATTGGCGAGAATGGTGGCACAGCTGAAAACCCACCCGCTAGCCTTGAAACCGTGAAGCACGGCGTTCTCGAGGAGCCATTCCTTCGGCATCGGCGTCCCAAAGCTGCCGCCCGGGACAAATTGCCGGGCTGTCGACGATTTCGTTGTTCTCGATCCGAAGGGGTCGGCCATTTTTCTTATCCTCTTCGACAGCTCAGGCAAACGCCGGTGAAGTCTACAATTTCGACCACCTTGGAGCATTTCTCGCACTGCCAAAACCTTCGGTCAGGTGAAGGGCTGTTTGGCGGTTCATGCTTCCTCTTCTGCGTTTTGGTGGCCATGCCGTTTCTCAATCCTCTTCCTCGGTGAACCAGTCCCAGGGAGGAAACTCGACGAGACCGTGCACGACGACTTTCCACAATGGAAGAATGCCACCGGATCCGACCAGAAGCAAGCCGAGGCCGATTTTCCAGCCTGCCGGGCCGAGCGCATCGGCCAGAGCCCAGGTCAGAAAACCCCACCCGCCGAGCCAGGCCACAGCCGTAAAGATCCGCCGGCGCCAACGTGGCCGAACGAACCTCGAAAACGGTGACGCGATCGGGAACCCGCGCCAGATGCGTTTCGGTTCTCTGATTGCTTCGGCTCGCGCGCGCGCTTTGGCGGCTTGCCGGCTCTCGGCTTTGGACTTGCGCCACATCACGCGGCCGGCAACGCGTCGAGCGCGTCCGCCCTGTTGATGATGCGCCGAGTGCATTGACACTTCGGATGGACGGTTGGTGATCCGATGATGATGACTTGACCCGCGAAGCTCCCGGACTCGACGAGCCGCGATTCAAATTGACCCCCGACTATCTCAGCCGTGGTGCCGTCAAGAGCTTCGCATCTTGGGCATGCGCCGACGACGCGCGTCACCCACTCCATGACATAGACGGCCGGGTCAAGCTTCTCCTGAGCGACGGCCTCGCGCCACAGCTGTCCTTGCGATGCGTTCCCCGCGTTTTTCGTTTCGGTGTCCGCGACGACTCCGGCGCGATGCTTGAGCATCTTTTGATACTTCTGCCGCATGAGCTGCCGGATTTTCCGCTCGGAAAGCCCGGCCCCTGGCCCGTCAGGATCGAGCAGGCCAGCGACCCATTTTTCGTAGCTGATGGCTTGTGGCCGCGTGAGGCCGAATCCTTTCACCCGGAGAATTTTCGCGGCGGCCGACTGCACGGAGTCAGACCCCGCGAAAGCGTCCTGAACCAGCTGATTTATCGCCGCGCGTGTGTTGTTCGAAACGACGGTGACGAGCTTTGCCCCCTCGCGTTCCAGCCAAGCAACAGCTTGGTCATTCACGGCGCCCATATCGAGCCCGACCACGTCAACCGGCAACGTCGCGAGGCTTTCGGCCGCGGCGAACGCCATCACATTCGCCAGGGCTGATTCTGCCTCGAACGGCTCGAGGAGCTTCGACGCAAAGGTTTCCCAGGCATCCGTGGCGGCTAAGATCGGGCCAGCCGAGCCCGTGGCCATGGAATCTTCGACCGAACCCGCGCCAATACCAGCGGCGAGCGCATCGAAAGCCCCGATGATGGCTTTTCGCACGCTCGCCAACCCAAGCGCGCCCGCCCGGTCGATCAGATCGAGGACGAAGGCCGGGACATCGTCACGAAGGGGCTCCGCCTTGTGCTCTGCTGGTGAAGAAGATTGCTCGACCCGCGAAGCGGATCCGAAAAGGTGAGCCTTTGCCGCTCTACTTATGAAGGGAATCGGCTCGATTTCTGGGGTCGTCGAACACATCCGCCGATGATAGCATCGTCGAGCGCCGCGACGGCGACGTTTCGGTGCTGGGTACATGGCAAGGGGGCTTATAGAGCAGCCTCGCCGACGGGTGGCCGGCGATCGACGGCCAGAGAAGCGGCGTTGTGGTGGGTCCGCTTTTCACTCTTCAAAGCCGAAAGCCGGCGGTGCTCTGGACCACCGGCTTTCTCTTATTTTCGGGCTGGCTTCGCGCCCAGGCTCTTTCAGATAGCCGGATTTCAACCGGATCGAGGCGACCTTCCCGCGTTCGCACTGCCCCGACGTGAACATTTCTCGGGAAACGGCGGTCTCCACTGCTTGTGACGGTTGGCCCGACACGACCGCTTCGTCTCTCAAAGAGCCGAGATCAGTATATTCCTGGCCCTGGCACTTCTTCAACCCCGAGAGGTGTCACAGCCCAAACGAGAGCGTCCATTCGATCGGGAGAGGGCTGGCCCGGAACCCATGTCGACATTTCGTCTTCAAGCTCAGGGAAAACCCCCAAGTGATGCACCATGCCGGCTTCATACAGCGCCGAGACGGGCTCCGCCCTGGTGATCTTCCCTCGGGCGGCTCGAACGGCCTCATAGGCCACCCGGCTATCCTGCACCCTCACCGTCGCCTCGACCATATCCCCGCCGTTGTTCACCTCGCCGATGATGCGGTCCGCCATGAATTCGTGATAGCTGGTCACGGCTTGAGCGGCCCATCCGGCGGGAGGCAGGTGGCAAGTTTTATCGGCCAAGATGTAGACGTGACCATCCGATCCGAGCGCGGCCACCACGATCCCCGTATCGTCTGATCCTGGCCCGGCGGTCACAGCCGGATCGATCGCCACGACGATCCGCACGAAGTCGGGCACGGGCCGAAAGATTCCTCGCGCGAAGTCGTAGACCATCCACGCATGTCCAGCTGGCGAAATCGGCTCGCGCGCCGGCACGCCGGCGGCCGGCACCAGCCGTCCTCGGTGCTGGTCGATCAAAGAGTGATTCCATAGCGCGCCCTCGACATCCTCGAGCAGCTCGCCGTAAAGCTCCTGTCGTCCGATCCTCGTTCCTTCGTATCGCCGGGCCAATCGCGCGATGGTTTTGGCTGGCAGGTTGGCACGATTCGCAAAGGTGCTCTCGCCGACCACCGTCGTATCGGGATCGGCGACAAGCTCCCGCATGGCCTTCGAAGGCACGGGCGTCGTAGAAACGTAGATTCGTGGATCGTGGCCGAGCCGCACAGCGGGATCCAGGATCGGGAAAACATCTTCGGCCCGCTTGTATTTCGCGAATTCGTCAAGCCACGCGGTATCGAATTGTGGGCCGCGAAGCTGCTGCGGCTTGTCGCCTGAAAAGGTAATCGCTATGGTTTCCCATGGCTGCCGCGCCGTCGGCGCCCACGTCAGCCGGCGCTTTGAGGGCTCGTACGTCGGCCTATCCCATGGTGGCGAACACGCCATGATTCCGCTCTCACCTTCGACCATGACGTCGCGCGCGTCGGCTGCGGTCTCGGCGACCAGGGCGATCCGGCGCGAGCCTTTCTTTCGGCGATCTCGAATCCACTCGGATCCCGAGCGGGTTTTCCCTGCGCCTCGGCCCGACATATTGAGCCAGACCCACCACTCGCCAGCCGGCGCTAGCTGTGCGTCGCGCGCCCAGAGTTTCCACTCATAGCGCAGAGCCAGCCGCTCGAGGCGGGTTAGGCGTTCAAGCTCACGCCGAGCCGCCTGTGGCTTCGTCCT
>JAAXHB010000140.1 GCA_012271125.1 Actinomycetota bacterium
CGGCAAGTCGTCGTTAGTCAACAGCTTCATCCGGCAGTCGGCGGTTCGGCTGCCGGTGGATGTGACGCCCACCACGGCGATCCCATCGTATGTGCTGTCCGGTGGGGAGGTGTTGATTCTCGGGGCTTCTGATAGGAACGCGACCGTGGTGATAACGCCTGAATTATACAGCCAGCTATCGCACGACGGGATCTCTGATCTGAATCTCAGGCGAATTTTGCCCTCCATCACGGTCGAGGTGCCGCTGCGGGAGGGCTTGTTCGAGCATCTATGCTTGATCGACACGCCGGGCTACAATTCGGCGGGCGGCGGCACGACCGAAGATCGGAGCACGGCGGCGGCCGCTCTGCAAGATCGGGATGCCTTGATTTGGGTGATCCGCTTGGATGCGGGCACGGTGACGATCGACGATCTAGACTTTCTGCACGACTTAGAGTTGAACGTGCCGTTATACGTGGTGTTGAACAAGGCCGATTTGAAGCCGGCTAGTGAGCAGCAAGCGATCTTGGACGACGTGGCGGATACATTCAAAGACGAAGGATTGGAGCCGGTGGGTATCAGCGTGTATAGTGCCGAGCGCGGCAAGGAGTATCAGTATGTGGGGCAGGGCCTGGAGGCGTTTTTGCGCGATCAGAATGAGCCGCGTAAACCAGCCAAACTGGGGGCTGAGGTGAAATCCGAGTTGGAAGGCACCTTTTCGATGTATGAGGAGGCCATAGAGCAAGACGAGAAGAGTGCCAAGTTGCTGATGGGCCAACTCAACGATCTCGATTTCGCTCTAAATGAGCAGGCTGTTGATGAGGAAACAGAGGAAGTGCTCGGCGAAAAAATTGCCAAGATCATGCAATCCCAAAAGCGCGATTTTGTGCCTATTAAGCAGGAACTAGCTCGGGTGAAAGAGGGCATTTTCGAGAAGGTTGAAAGGGTGCTCCTGTCGCTGGTAGATGACGAGGCGAGTAAAGCCGAGCTAAGTAGGGTTTGGCGGCAGCCAGCGCGACTGAGTGGGCGTTCTCAAGCTGCCCAAGAAGGCTTTGCGTTGCACCAGGCGGCGAAGAATAACGACCATAGGAAAGTTGCCGCGTTGCTGCGTCGAGGAGCCAGGCCGAATGTCCGGGACCAAGAAGGTCTGACGCCGCTCCATTGGGCGGCGAAACACAATGCCACCAAGACTGCTCAGGTTCTGCTAGATAAGGGAGCTTCTTTCAACTCTACAGACTCTAAGGGTCTTACGCCGCTGGACCATGCTGTGAAGAACAAAGCCCAAGGGATGGTGCC
>JAAXHB010000013.1 GCA_012271125.1 Actinomycetota bacterium
ACAGGACACACCGTCGCTCAGCGTAACCTCTAGCAGTTGTTTGCCGCCATAGGCGACCCAGAACTCTCGAGGCACATGCCAGAACTATCCCCAGAAATATCCCGCGAAACATTTGAAGAGTCGGCGTCTGCCACATTTGCTGAGCTGGGCTTAAGCCCTGAAATCGTCTCAGCGCTAGCCGGCAACGGCATCAGCGAACCTTTTCCCGTTCAGCAGTTAACGATTCCCGATGCCCTCGCCGGCCATGATGTCTGCGGCAAGGCCAAGACCGGTTCGGGTAAAACGCTGGCGTTTGGTCTGCCGGTGTTGCAGAACTTGCCCAAGGCGTCGCCGAAACAGCCTCAAGGGCTGATTTTGGCACCTACTCGTGAGCTAGCCGTGCAGATCACCGACGTTTTGACACCCATTGCCAAGGCGATGGATCGGCGGGTCACGACCATTTATGGTGGAGCGAAAATCGAAACTCAGATTGAACAGCTGCACAAGGGCAGCGACCTTGTGGTCGCCACGCCGGGGCGCATGATTGACCTGATCGACCGTGGCGAGACAAGTCTCAAGGCGGTGAGCCATGTCGTGATCGACGAGGCCGACCGCATGGCTGACATGGGCTTTTTGCCACAGGTGGAGTGGTTGTTGCGTCAGATCGAAGCGTCACATCAGACGTTGCTGTTTTCAGCAACCCTTGACGGCGAAGTGGATGCGCTGATACGGCGTTATCAGAATGACCCGAAGATGCATGCCGTTGAGGAGCGTCCCCTTGATGTGACCGAGTTGACGCATCATTTCTTTGCGGTGCATCAGCGTGACAAGGTCAAGGTCGCTGCAGCGATTTCTCGTGGAGTGACTCGCACGATGATCTTTGTTGGCAAAAAGTCCACAGCGGATCGTCTTACTAGTGACCTCAATGCCGAGGGCGTGGTCGCAGCGGCGATTCACGGCGATCTGCGCCAAGGGGCGCGACAAAAGTCGTTGGGGAACTTCACCGACGGCAAGATTGCGGTGCTGGTGGCGACCAATGTGGCTGCTCGAGGCATTCATGTCGACGACATCGACATCGTCATCCACTATGACCCGCCAAGCGATTACAAGGATTATGTGCACCGCTCAGGGCGCACGGCTCGAGCCGGCGAAACCGGTGTGGTTGTGACCTTGTGTTTGTGGAACGAGGAGCTAGCGGTGCGCAAACTTCAAAAACGCCTGGGGCTAGATATGCCGATTACCGAAGTGTTTTCCAACAACGCCCAACTGTCAGAGCTGGTCTAGCTCCTCTATACTTTTCGGACAATAAACATCAAGAGTGGCTTGGCTGTTATGGCCAGGTCCGGCAACCTGGGAACGGACACCCAAGGTGCCAGCCCATTGGAGAAATCCGAGTGGGGATGTGGCTTAAACGCAACAACCAATGTCCAAAAAGGATCCAAAGTGCTCCAAGACTCCAAGGCTCCAGACCCGATTACCGGCCGGTTTGGGCGTGACCTGCCCGTCACCGGTGCTTGGCAGCTCGGCGACGACCCTGCCGACCGTCAATTTGTCAATATCACGCCTGATCGTGAGTTCGTCCTCGAAAGTGGGGGAACGCTTAACGAGGTTCGGGTGGCATATGAAACCTGGGGCGAGCTACAGGTTGACCCGAACGACCCCAACAAAACCAACGCCATATTGGTGTGCCATGCCTTAACCGGCGACGCTCATGCAGCAGGCGAAAGCAGCGCTACCCAGCCGACGCCTGGCTGGTGGAATGGCACGATTGGTCCGGGCAGAGCCATCGACACTGACCGCTATTTCGTGGTCTGCAGCAACGTTTTAGGTGGTTGCCAGGGCACAACCGGTCCGGCAGACGTCGTCCCCAATACCGCACGACGATATGGGCCGGATTTTCCGACGGTCACGATTCGAGACATGGTGCGTGTTCAGGAACGTCTTGCCAATCATCTGGAGATTAGGCGCTGGCTGAGTGTCGGAGGCGGGTCGATGGGCGGAATGCAGGCGCTGGAGTGGGCGATTATGTACCCGCATCGGGTGGCGTCAATTATGCCTTTGGCGACTTGCGGAGCGGCGAGCCCGTGGCAGATTGCCTGGAGTGCTCTGGGAAGGGTGGCGATTGCGAGCGATCCGTATTTCAATGGCGGACATTATTACGAGGCGGAGTTCGGGCCGTGGCGGGGGTTGGCGACGGCTCGGGAGTTGGCGCAGATCACTTATCGCAGTCCGCAGTCCTTTGACCGGCGGTTTCAGCGTGCTCGGCTCACGCCTGATGACATTTACGATTTGTGGGGGCGTTTTCAGGTGGAGTCGTATTTGGATCATCATGGGCAGAAGTTGTTGCATCGTTTTGACGCCAACTCGTATCTGGTGTTGAACAAGGCGATGGATTTGCACGATGTTGCTCGGGGTCGCAATGCCGGCGATGTGGCGGCGACGCTAGGGCAGATTCAGGTGGCCA
>JAAXHB010000141.1 GCA_012271125.1 Actinomycetota bacterium
CACACCGGCGACTCCATCACCGTCGCCCCCGCCATGACCCTCAGCGACCCCGAATACCAACAAATGCGCAACGCCGCCTTCGCCGTGCTGCGCCGAGTGGGGGTCGAAACCGGCGGCTCCAACGTCCAATTCGCCGTCAACCCCGCCGACGGACGCCAAGCCGTCATCGAAATGAACCCCCGAGTCAGCCGCTCCTCAGCGTTGGCATCCAAAGCCACCGGCTTCCCCATCGCCAAAATCGCTGCCCGTCTCGCCGTCGGCTACACCCTCGACGAAATCCCCAACGACATCACCAAAAAAACCCCCGCCTCCTTCGAACCCACCCTCGACTACGTCGTCGTCAAAATCCCCCGCTGGGCATTCGAAAAGTTCCCCGGCAGCTCCGGCGTGCTCGGCACCTCCATGCAATCGGTTGGCGAAGCCATGTCCATCGGTCGCACCTTCTGCGAGGCATTGCAAAAGGGCTTGCGCTCGCTCGAAAAGGGTCGCTTCGGCCTCAACGCAGACCCCGCCGAGACCGCCTATGACAACATCGACAGCAGCGAACTACTGCGCCAAGCCACAATCCCAACCCCGGAACGAATCTTCCAACTCGAAACACTGCTGCGTCGCGGTATTGATATCGACGACATCTACGACGCCACCGGCGTCGACCCATGGTTCCTTCACCAGATGGCACGCATCTCAACCCAACGTCTCGAACTCGAAAAAACCACCAACGCCACCGCCGACGACTTCCGCAATGCCAAACGTCTCGGCTTCTCCGACGCTCAGCTCGCATACCTCACCAACACCACCTCCGACGCGGTTCGCACCGCCCGCCTCGCCGCCGGCGTCGTCCCCACATTCAAGACCGTCGACACCTGCGCAGCCGAGTTTGAAGCCTCCACCCCATACCACTACTCCACCTACGAAGACACCGACGAGGTCACCGGATCAGACAAGCCCATCGTGGTCATCTGCGGCTCCGGCCCAAACCGCATCGGCCAAGGCATCGAGTTCGACTACTGCTGCGTCCACGCCAGCCAATCCCTGCGAGAAGCCGGCTACGCCACCGTCATGATCAACTGCAACCCCGAAACCGTCTCCACCGACTACGACACCAGCGACTTATTGTTCTTCGAACCCGTCACCCATGAAGACGTCGCCAACGTCCTAGACGCCCTCTCCGGTTCCAATAACGACAATAACGATGCCACCAACAACGACGCCGCCAACAAACCCTTCGGCAACAAACCCGTCGGCGTAATCGTCACCCTTGCTGGCCAAACCCCGCTCAGTCTCTGCGGACAGCTCCCACCGGAGCTAATACTTGGCACTCCTCCCGCCTCCATCGACCTCGCCGAAGACCGCGAACGCTGGAACGCCCTCTGCTCTCGCCTAGAAATCCCCCAACCTGCCGGCGGCACCGCCACCAACCTCGAAGAAGCTCTCGAAATCACCAGTCGCATCGGCTACCCAGCTTTGGTGCGCCCTTCATATGTGCTCGGCGGACGTGCCATGGTCATTGTCTACGACGACGACGGCCTGAGCGGCGCCATCGCCGAGCTCGCCGCCACCGGCACCCTCGGCAAAGAAGGCGGACTCGCTGCCGAACGACCCGTCCTCGTCGACCGTTTCCTCGAAGACGCCACCGAAGTCGACGTCGACGCCTTGCGCGACGCCACCGGCGACACCTTCATCGGCGCAGTCATGGAACATGTCGAAGAAGCCGGCGTCCACTCCGGCGATTCAGCCTGCACCATCCCTCCGGTCACCCTCAGCGCCGAAACCGTCGCTGTCATCTGCGACTACACCCGCCGCATCGCCGCCGCCCTCGAAGTCCAGGGCATCATCAATGTCCAATACGCCGTCAAATCCGGCCAGGTCTTCGTCATCGAAGCCAACCCCCGCGCCTCACGTACCGTGCCCTTCGCCGCCAAAGCCACCGGCGTCGCCCTCGCCAAACTCGCCGCTCGCATCATGGTCGGTACCACTCTCGCCGAGCTTCGTACCGAAGGCCTACTTCCCGCTAGTGCTGTCACCCCGCTCGCCGCCGTCGACACTGGCGACGCCTTGGGTAACAGCCACTACGCCGTCAAAGAAGTCGTCTTGCCGTTCAATCGCTTCCCCGATGTCGACGCCGTCCTCGGCCCAGAAATGCGCTCCACCGGTGAAGTCATGGCGCTCGACGTCACCCCTGGAATGGCATTCGTCAAGGCACAGCTCGCTGCCGGCACACGCCTTCCTGAAAGCAACGACGGGGGCACGATCTTTATGTCGCTAGCGGATCGTGACAAACCCGCCGGTCTTCAAGCCGCTAAAACTCTGACCGGTCTTGGCTTTGACATTGCCGCCACTCAAGGCACCGCCGACTACTTCAGCTCCAACGGAATCCCTATCGCAATCACCGTCTCCAAAATTGCTGACGACGACAACAACGCTGAGGTACCAGAGCGCGCAGACGATGATGGTGCCGACGATGATGGTGCCAATGCCACGAGCATCGGCACTAACGAGCAATCCGTGGCGTCGCCCCATAGGGCGACGCCCATCAATGCTGTTGAGTTAATCGAAAATGGCAAAGTCCAGCTTGTAATCAACTCCCCACAAGGTCGCGGCGCCCGTGCCGACGGTGCCCATATCCGCGCCGCAGCTGGTCGTGTCGGCGTGCCTCTGTTAACAACCGGCTCCGCCGCTCTCGCCGCCGCCAACGGCTTACGCGACATGCGCCTGCGCAGCCCCGACCTTCGCACCCTTCAGGAATATCACGACGAGCTCAATTCCCCCGGCAGCCAAATGCGCATCAATTTCCAGTGAAACCTCTAGGAACCCAAGTCGGCAGCCTCACCCTGGCATCTCCGGTGATGACTGCATCTGGCACAGCCGGTCACGCAGCCGAACTCGCCCCCTACGGCAAACTCGCCCACCTCGGCGCAGTCGTTGTCAAATCTCTACATGCCGAACCGTGGCAAGGCAACCCAGCCCCACGCCTCGCGCCACTCGAATCCGGCATGATCAACAGCGTCGGCTTACAAGGCCCCGGCATTGAAAGCTGGCTTGACAACGACCTCCCCAACCTCCTAGCCGAAGCTGCCACCGTCGTCGCCAGCATCTGGGGTCACACAGTCACCGAGTTCGCCCGCGCCGCCGAAATGCTCGCCGCCGCCCCTGCAGATGTCGTCGCGGTCGAAGTCAACCTTTCCTGTCCCAACACCGATGCCGGTCGCCACACTTTCGCATCTGACCCTGACGCCACCAAAGCCGTAATGGAAGCCACCGCAGCTTGTAACCGTCCGCGCTGGGCAAAGCTCAGCCCGATGGTCGCCAACATCTGTGACATAGCCGCCGCCGCCATCAATGGCGGTGCCGAAGCTCTTGTGCTCACCAACACCATGCCAGGCATCCGCATCAATACATCCAACATTTCAGCCTCTCCTTCCCCCGACGACGATGCCAAAACTCGCTCATTTTCTCCAGTCCTCGGTGCCGGTGGTGGAGGGGTCAGCGGTGCCGCCCTACATCCCGTTGCATTGCGAGTCGTCCACGACGTCCACACCGCCATGCCCGAAGTCCCCATCATCGGCGTTGGCGGTATCTCCATCGGCGAACACGCTGCGGAGTTCATCTTGGCAGGAGCTTGCGCAGTCCAAGTCGGCACCGCCACCTTCGCCGACCCTCGCGCCGTCTGGAAAGTCCAAAAGCAGCTGCAACGCTGGTTCAACCGCCACGCAATTACTGACATCTCTCACGCCATCGGCGCACTCCAATGACCTCCGCAAATCCCGCCCGCGACCAACTCGCGCTAGCCCTCGACTTCTCCGATATAGAAACCGCCACCACTCTCGCCCGCCAACTTTCTCCCTACTTCTCTGTCGCCAAAATCGGCCTCGAGCTCTACAGCTCCGCCGGACCCCAAGCCATTCAAACTCTCAGCGAACTCGGCTACAAGATTTTCTGTGACCTAAAGCTCCACGACATCCCCAACACCGTTCATAAGGCCGCTCACGCCATCGGCAAGCTCGGCGTTACTTACCTGACGATCCACACCTCAGGCGGCGAAGCAATGCTCGCCGCCGGTGTCGAAGGCTTCACCGCCGGTGCTGCCAACTCCCAGCACAACATCGCCGACCCCTGCGTGCCCAATCCCTGTGTTCTAGGCGTCACCGTCCTAACCAGTGACCCACACGCCAGCAAAGAACTACTTACCGAACGCATCCAAATCGCCGCCGCTGCCGGTTGCGGAGGAGTCGTCTGCGCCGCCCCCGACCTCCCCGTCGCCACCCAAACCGCTCCGGACCTAAAGCGAGTTGTCCCAGGAATCCGCATGCCCAACGACAACTCCCACGACCAAAGCCGAATCGCCACACCACAAGACGCCCTCGCCGCCGGTGCCAACCTCCTAGTAATCGGTCGCTCTGTCACCGCCGCCCCCGACCCCCTTTCGGTCGCTTTGAAATTCGCGGCACTTTGTGGCTAGCGTTTCCGCTCAATGAAGACACAACCCATACCACCCGAACTCACGCTCGAAGCCCGTCGAGCCGCACTCGCCAAAGCTGCGCTCATGCGCAAAGAGCGAGCCGTCATCCGTGAACAGCTCGGCAAACGAGAAACCACAGTCGCAGACCTCCTCAAGCAGATGGACAACGACTCCATCGGCAAAATGCGCGTACTGTCCATCGTCGAAGCCCTCCCCGGCCTCGGCAAGGTTCGCTCCCGTCGACTAATGCGCGAGCTCGGCATCAGCGAAAAACGCCGCCTACGCGGATTGAGCAAAGGGCAGACCGAAAGATTGCTGAACGCCGTTACCAAAAAAGCCGCGTAGCTGTTGTTAATGGGTGGTTCGCTATGGCGAACCACCACGGATTGGGTTGCGATGTGAATGCTCGTGGCAATCCTGGCTTGCGTCGTTGTTGATGGGTGGTTCGCTATGGCGAACCACCACGGA
>JAAXHB010000142.1 GCA_012271125.1 Actinomycetota bacterium
ACATAGGCGACTTCTTGAAGGCGGTGGTTATGTATCAAGATCACGTCGATTTGACCCAGACCGTAACGGCGTCTTCGGCCTGTAAAAAAGTGATTGATGTACCGGCGGCCCCGGATTCTCTGACGGCGAAGGCTGGTGATAAACAGGTCGTGTTGAATTGGCAGACACCAGACGATCACGGCTCAGCGATTACCGTTTACCAATATCGGTACAATATAGAGAGTACCCAAACATGGCCGGGCTGGACGAACATCAACGGCAGCACGGCGGCGACGATCACCTATACGGTGTCGGGGTTGACCAACGAGAATGAACACTACTTTGAAGTGCGGGCGGTCAATGCCGCGGGCGCAGGCGAGGCGAGGCGCGTTACAGGAAAACCAGACAGTACCTCCAACCCTGCGCCGACGTTGAGCGGACCGACGACTGTTACATTCGCCGAGAACGACACCGTAGCGGTCGGTTCCTACACCGCCTACGACCAGGACGACGATAGCTTGACCTGGAGTTTGGATGGCACGGACAAAGCCTTCTTCGAATTGGGCACGGGCACGGCCAAGCGGCCGTTGCAGTTTAATAACGCCCCCAACTTCGAGCAGCCGCCAGCGGGGGGCGACAACACCTACAAGGTGACGGTCAAAGTCAGCGATGGCGGCAAAGCGGCGCAGGTGGCGGTCACGGTGACGGTGGCCGATGCCGATGATGAAGGCGTGGTCAGCCTGTCGCCGACTACGCCGCAGGTCGGGGAGACCTTGACGGCGACGCTAGAGGATGAGGATCGCGCCCTGAAGGTTACGCGATGGAGGTGGTTTACCCGGGCGGACAGCGACAGCGCCGTCGAGACGCTCTTGCAAGAGACCGAGCACCCCACGGGGCTCTCGGAGACCTTGGTGATGACCCCACTGTATCTGGGCCTCCAGCTAAAGGCGCAGGTGTCGTACACGGATACGTTTGGCACACAGACCGAGGCGAGTGACTACTCGTCGGCGGTCGTTTTCCCACCCAACCGGTCGCCGACGTTGAGCGGCACAGACTCCACCGGCGTCGCCGAAAACACCACCGCCGTCGCCACCTACACCGCCAACGACCCGGATGGCGACACCATCACCT
>JAAXHB010000014.1 GCA_012271125.1 Actinomycetota bacterium
CGCGGTGGTTGGCGGCGGTTTGGATAGTCCAGGTTGTAGATAACGGCATTGAGCCGACACCTGCGGCGGTGCGTCGATTTAGTGATGTGGGTGATGGTCACCCGTATGTTGCTTATATAGAACGGGCTGGGGAGCTTGGGATTACTCAGGGTTGTGGTGACGGGAGTCGGTTTTGTCCTGATGACACTGTGACAAGAGGGCAGATGGCTGCGTTTTTGGTGCGGGCTTTTGATTTGCCGGTGCCGGCAGTGCGACCGGCTTTTGCTGACATAGGCGCAGGGCATCGCTTTGCAAGTGAGATAGCAGCGTTAGCAGCAGCTGGGATCACGATCGGATGTGGTGACGGGTCTAACTATTGCGATACGGCGACTATGACCCAACGTCAGTTGCGGACAATGTTGACCAGGGGATCGATGGCACGAAGCGCGGCGCCTGTTGTCGATCCGGTTGAGGTCACGGCGACGACTACAACTGCGCGCACGACAGCTGTTCCAGTGCGGCGACCAGCTACGAGCACAACAACCACGACTACTACGACGACCTTGCCGGCGGCACCGATAGATCGCCTCGTCAACGATCTCGTTGTCATCGACAGAGCTGGCCTAGTTGCCATAAACGCGGAGATAGATGTCCTTCACGGTGACTGGTGTCAAGCAGGATGTGACAATGTTGTCGTTACTCGTGATCCGTCTGTCGGCGGTGCCCGATGGGATGCCACAAAGAACCGGATCATTTTCACAGTGCCACAAGGCGTGCAGGCGCCGTCGTCGTTGAGCTTTGACTACGCGACTGATGCTTCGGTCGCAGATGCCACGGTCACCATAAGAATCACTACTACAAGCCAACCTGTAGATGTCCTCATCGACAAGACCTACAACATTGAACATCTAGACAATCGATCCTTCAGCGTCGACTTAACCGACATCCTTCAAGGCTCAACTTGTACTGCGGGGTGTAACAATGTCAACGTCATCGGTCCAGTTGGTGTGGGCACTTTGAGCCCGTATGACTCCACCACCGACAAGTTCACCTACACAATCGCTGACAATGATGACATTGTTGACACGGTGATGTTTCAATTCGAAACTGATGACTCGCGCGGCCCTGCCACCGTCACCATCAATATTGTTGTTCGTCCGACATTCCAACAAATCGCTGTGGGCGGTTATTTCTGGTGCGGCATAAACGTCGAAGGTGCGATTGAGTGTCAAGGCACCGATGAAGACAGCGTTGTTAGCCGCATTCCAGGCGGCACAGATTTTGTAGGCATCACTGCGGGCACTGACCATGTGTGTGCGCGCAAGACCGACAACACAGTTGCCTGTTGGGGCGACAACAGCGATGGAGAATCAGCTGATCAAGGCAGCGCGACCTATGAGATGGTCGCTGCTGGAGCCGACCTGACTTGTGGCATCAAGACAACTAGCAAAGAGGTGGAGTGTTGGGGTTCGAACACTGACGGGGCACGTGACGGTCATCCGGCCTCAGGTGCGCATAAGACGGTAAGTGTTGGGAATGCGGCGGCATGCGCGATTGACGACAACGAAGAACTGATTTGCTGGGGCAACAATGATGACGGGCTGCAAAGTGAGCCTGGCGGTGCGCACACTGCTGTTTCGGTCAGGTGGCAGCATGCCTGCGCCGTTCGTAAATCTGACGGAAAGGCAACTTGTTGGGGATCAACCGATAAGACCACTACTAGGGATGGGCCGTTCGTCGATGTCGAGACCGGGTCATCCTCCAGTTGTGGGATCAGTGCTTCTGGTGTCATCCAATGCTGGGGTTCGAACACTGAGGGTGCCACGCAGGTGCCGTCGGGTGCTTATTCGACGCTGGCATCGCATGGTGCAGGTAGTTGTGCTCTAGCAATGAGCGGGTTACGGCAGTGCTGGGGCGAGCCATATGTTGGGCAGGTTGACGTGCCAGATGAGCGCTTCGCTTACGTGGCCGTGGGACCGATGCATTCGTGTGGGGTCAAAAAAACTGCGGAAGCCGTATGTTGGGGGCTTGATAATGCTGGTCAAGCCTCTCCGCCAGCAGGTGTGTTGTTCGACAGTCTTTCGGTGGCGAACCGGTTTGGTTGCGGAGTGAAAACCGATGGCGAAGTTGTCTGTTGGGATAATGCAGGTAGCGCTAAAGCGACAGCCAATAGTGGTGTTTTTGCCCAAGTCGCAACCGCACAGGAGTCAGCATGCGCCCGCAAAACTGATGGAAGTGTGGAATGTTGGGGCAGCAATCTGGGTGGGCAAACCACGCCAACTTCTGGAGCGTCATATACGCATATTTCTGCTGCGAACGCTTTTAGCTACTACTGCGGCATCAAGACTGATAAGACTCGAGACTGTTGGGGCTATGACCTTTTGGGCACCGGATTAATCACTCCGGGAGGGGGCAACTTCACGGCGCTCTCAGCCGGGTTTCTTACCGCTTGTGGGGTGCATGAGAACGGGAGTTTGGATTGCTGGGGTCGCAATACCGGTGCTAACCAGTCGATGGTGCCACCGGCTGGTAACGACTATGAGAAAGTCTCTGTTGGAAACAGGCATGCTTGTGCGGTTAAGACTGACTGGACTCTCGACTGCTGGGGCGACGACTCCTACGGGAAAGCCTCACCGCCTTCAGGTTCGGATTTCACCGCCGTCGCTGCTGGTGAAGAGCATTCCTGTGCCTTAACTAGCGACGACAACATCATCTGCTGGGGTGTCACCACCCACGACTAACCCCACGCAGAGTTGCCCGCCTTAGTGTGTGCCAAGTATATTGAAATCATCTGTAGAGCCGTATAGTTGCTAATAAGGTTGCGTATAGTGCGCAGCGTTTTGCGTGTCCTGCTCAGTGGGGCGAGAAAGGGTAAATATGGCACAAGCACTGGCCGCGAGTAGCGTTTTGAGTGTTGTGGATGAGGTAGTTGAAGTCGAGAAGAGGACTGTGACCGAGGTGATGGATTCGCTTGCGTTGTTGATGGGTGATGCCAGTGGTGACGGTTTTGCTCAAAGTGGGGTGACGCCTTTGAGCCATGTGTCGAGCGATTGGGACGTATGGATTCAGGAGGAAATTGCGACCCTGAAGTCGTTAGGCAAGAACTGGGATGGGTATGGAGCTGAGGCACCCATAGGGGCGCTGGTTAATTGCGTTGAAGGGTTTCTTAGATCGGTGGGTTCGCAAGCTGTCATGCCCCCAAAACCCGAAGTCACCCCCAGCAATGATGGTGGAGTCATGCTTGAGTGGGAAACCGCGAAGGGCGATTTTTTCTTGGAAATTCTTCCCAAGGATGAGATCAACGTTCACGTTGAGACTGCCGACATGGAATTTGAAGGGTCGTTAACGGAATGTCTTGAGGACGCTAAGAAAGCCTGGGCACACTTATTGATCGATTCCTAAAGCGACAGCTTGATGTTGCGAGAGCCAAGCTCGGTTTATAAGGACGATCTGACAATCCCAGATTCAGAAATCCTGTATCGGTTAGTTACTCCAAAATGGGTCTTGTGGGAGGGTGAACGAGCGGTCCGACCTAAGTCCAACGCATTTCAGGATCAGCATGAATCCAAAACGATTGCAAGCGGGTATCCAGCGCAGAGCCTGTCGGTATTTCTGAGTTCTGTCATGGAGCAAAATGGGATCACGGTAGATGACGTACTTCA
This sequence comes from Actinomycetota bacterium, assembly GCA_012271125.1. Classification (GTDB taxonomy): domain Bacteria; phylum Actinomycetota; class Acidimicrobiia; order Acidimicrobiales; family Aldehydirespiratoraceae; genus JAAXHB01. Next base: position 3,642 of record JAAXHB010000014.1, read on the forward strand.
GCAGCCGGAATGGGAAGGCAAATATGGAATGGTCTCAATAGCTGCAGAGATTGCTCGTGCGCAAAACCAAGGGATAGTCCGGGATCCAACTGAATCAAATCCTGCTCATGCCTTAGTCTTCACAAAGTCTGGGATGCACAGGTCAGTTGCAGTGCGTAAGCGCCTAGCGAGAGCTGCGCAACTTGTAGTTGTGCCGCCTGACAGGTTGTCGTTCAAGTAACTGGATTAGGGGGCGAGGGGGCGGCCGAAGGGGAGTTGAGTGCGCCAGGTTTTGAGGAAGGATTCGGCTTTGTAGCAGGAGGCGAGGAAGGCACCATCGGGGTGGGTGAGGGCTTCGGTGATTAGGGCATGGGCGGTTTGGCGGGCAGTGTTTTTGACGTCTTCTTCGGATGCTTCGGGGTCTGACCAGGTAGCGATGGTTGAGCCGCAAAGAGTGACGAAGTCAGGCAGGGCGGCGATGTTGTTCTTGCGGCAGGTGGCTAGTGCCTTAGCGGTGAAGGCAAGGCGACCGGTGGGGACAAGAGCTAGAGGCTTGTCGCAGGTTTTGATCCAGGATTCAACGACTTGATGATCGACGACGCCCATCTTTGAGCCGGCGAAGACAACCTGTGCGTGCCATATGCCAGTGCCGTTATTAGCGGCGGCGTTTTCGGCGATGACGACTTGAGCACCGCGTTCGGTGAGCTCGTCGGTGAGTGTTTGCGGGTCTGCACCTGTGGGGTTGGCTTCGATGGCGCTTTCAATGGCGACGGTGATTCCGTCAAGGCCGTTGACGGCAGCTTCGCCAGCAGCTACCGCGGTGATGGCATCACATTGATTGGCGAAGTCGCCGATGCGGGTGCGTGGGTCGTTCTCACGTAGCGGAGCTAGGTCGTCCTCGGTGACGCCTTTAGTAGCGTCGGGTAGGAATGCGCCGGAGGTGACTAGGGGGCTGACTTCGTCGATGAAAGCTGCGATGGCTTCATCGGGAGTTCCAGAATCAATAATGGTTGAGTTGATGCCAGCTGATGCACCGAGGCGTTGCATGCCTAAAGCGGCATATGTATAGGTCTGTGACCGAGCAAGGTCTTGGGCACCGCCGGGCAGGATTCGCTTGGCTCGCCGAACCAGACCAGATGTCGTTAAGCCATCAAGCTCAGACTCGTCACAGTCAAAGGCGATGAAGGCATCGACATTGTTGAGCTTGTGAATATGCATTAGCTCACCGACACCGCTGGGGTCGCTAGCTCCAAGTCTTCGATTTCTAGAAGGCGTTCGTAGTGCTTGCGGAGTTCGCTGCGTTTACCGTTGGCATTGCGACTGCCGTTGGCGAGGTTTTCGAGTTCGCCCGGGTCGTTGGCGGTGTTGTACCACTCATGGTCTTGGTCTTCGAAGGAGGCGTTGAGGTCATACATTTTGGTCGTTGCGCGCACGGTGCCGTCGCGGGCGATGCCTCCACCGACGCCGTAGTAGCGGGCATATTTAGTTGTGCCGTCATAGAAGCCTCGCAGCGCGTAGCGACAGTCGGCTAGAGCTTCGGACTGGGCGGAGTCCTGAGCGAAGAGCACATAGTCACGCACCGACTTTGTCGGATCGGCAAGGACGGGACTGAGGTCTTTGCCTGGCAGCTGGGTCGCCGCAGATGTTGTTGTTATTTTCGAAGTGGTCAGTGCTGTAGTGGTCATTGTCGTAGTCATTGTCGTAATTGTGGCGGCTAGGTCAATGTGTGTTGCCAAGGCATTCGTCGTGGTGCCGGCGGGGATGCCTGGACCCTTGACGATCAGGGGCACGCCCATGACCTCTTCATATGCGCATGGCAGTTTGGCGCGCAGGCCGTGCGCGCCGCAGGCGTCACCATGATCGGACGTGTAGATGATGGTCGTGTCGTCGTAGATGCCGAGGTCATCGAGGGTGTCAAGGATGGTGGCAAGGCTGTTGTCGACGAGGGTGTGTAGCCAGGCGTAGTAGTCCATGCCACGCAGCCAGGCGTGCTGGTCGTCAAGGTCGATGTGGCCGACCCAGTGTTTGGTGTTGCGGACTTGTTGCCAGACACGTTGCACTTCGGGTTTGGTTTGGAGGTCGTCGGCGAAGTTGTCAGGTAGGCGGTCAAAAAGCTGGGGGTAGTTCTCAGGAGGGGCGGTGATGTTGATGTCGATGCCAAGGCGGGTCTGGCGGATGAAGTCGAGCGCTTCGGCTATTTCGGGATGGGTGTTTTGGTAGGAGAGGTGATCAGCGGGGTACCACATGATGTCGTGGGGGTTGACCAGGGCGACGGTCAGGAACCATGGGGACTGTGGTGGGTTTGCTTGAGCGGCTGGGTCTTGGGTCGGTTGGGCTGCTGGTCGGGCGTGAGCGCGGAGCCAGTCGCAGGCTTGGTCGGCGATGATCGGGTCGAAGTGGCGTCCGGTCCAGGCATTGCCGGTGAAGTGGACGTCGTTGCCTTGCCAATCTTGGTAGCCATGTTCGGTCATGGTGGGGGTGGAGCTGTGGCTGAGATGCCATTTGCCTAGATAGGCAGCGTGGTAGCCGTTGTCGGCAGCGAGTGAGCCGATGGTTGGGATCGCTGGGTCGAGTGCAGTGTGGGTGGGGAAGCTGACATTGTCGACAACACCATGGTCGGCGAGGTAGCGGCCTGTGTAGAGGCTGGCTCGTGACGGCGAGCAGGGTGAGGTGTGGGTGTAGTAGCGGGTGAAGTCCATGCCGTCGTTGCGGAGGCGTTGATGGGCGGGGAGCTCGACGACGCCTTGGAGCCAGTCGTTGCGGCGCTCTTCGTCGGAGACGATTAGCAAGATGTTGGGTTGCATCAGCCTTCACCGACCATTCGGTTTAAGGTGAGCTCTGGGTGTTCGTCGGCGACTCGTGCCAACCAGTAGGGGCTTTCAAACAGCGCCAGCAGTTCGCCATCAAGGCGTTGCGCGACCGCCACGCCCGACATTTTCTCTAGCGTGGTGGCTGAGGCTTCGTCAGTTTGGCGAGCCGTCGTCCATGAGGCTGTTTCTACTCGCACGGGTGCGCCGAACTCGTTGCGCAGTCGATGCTCAGCAACGTCGAATTGAAGCGGGCCGACTGCTGCCAGGATCGGCTCGGATTCGCCTCGGCCTGGGCGGTGCAGTACCTGGACAACGCCTTCGGAGTCGAGTTGGCGGATGCCGTTGCGGAATTGTTTGGTCTTGGCGGTGTCGCTGCAGGTGGCTTGGGCGAAACAGCTCGGGGCGAAGGTCGGCACTTCGGGCCAGGTGACGGGTTCGGTGTCGTAGACGGCATCGCCGGGGCGCAGTTCGCCGGTGCTTATGAGGCCGATAATGTCGCCGGGCCAGGCTTCGTCGGTGGTGGCGCGGTCTCGTCCGAGCACGGTGTGGGCGTATTTGGTGGAGAATTGCCGGTCGGTGCGTCCGTTGATGAGGGTCATGCCGCGGCTGAATTGGCCCGAGCAGATGCGCAGGAAGGCGACTCGGTCTCGGTGCGCGGGGTCCATGTTGGCTTGGACTTTGAAAACCATGGCACTGAAGGGTGAGTCGATGAGGCGGGGTTCGTTATTGGCGTCGAGGCGAGCGGTTGGAGCGGGGACGAGTTCGGCTAGCGAGTCGAGCAGTAGGCGCACGCCGAAGTTGGTGAGAGCGGAGCCGAAAAAGACTGGGGTGAGTTCGCCGGCTTGGAAGCGTTTGAGGTCGAATTCGGTGCTGGCAGCGTCGAGCAGGTCGACTTGTTCTTGGGCTGTTGCCCAGTCATCGGCCAAGGCTGAATTATCGGTGTCAAGTCCATCAGACAACGGGGTAATTTCTTCAGCGACGATGGTTGCTCCGCGGGCGGTGCGGGTGAAGCCGATGAACTCTTGGGCATGGCGGTTGATGACGCCGGCGAAGCGGTCTCCGTCGCCCACAGGCCAGCTGATTGGGTGTGGGTCTAAAACGAGCTGATCTTCGATTTCGTCAAGTAGTTCGAGGGGGTCACGTCCGGGGCGATCCCATTTGTTGATGAAGGTGACGATGGGGATTTCTCGGTCTCGGCAGACCTCAAAGAGTTTGCGGGTTTGGGATTCGATGCCTTTGGCACCGTCGAGAACCATGACTGCGGCGTCGGCTGCGGCGAGGACTCGGTAGGTGTCTTCGGAGAAGTCGCGGTGGCCAGGCGTGTCGAGCAGGTTTATGACTCTGTCGCCGTATTGGAATTGCAAGACGGTGGAGGTGATGGAGATACCTCGCTGGCGTTCGAGTTCCATCCAGTCGGAGGTGACGGCTTTGGTGCCTCCAGCTTTGTTGGCGGCTTTCACAGCACCGGCACCGGAGGTGAGTTGGCCGCCGTAGAGGAGGAACTTTTCGGTGAGGGTGGTTTTGCCGGCGTCAGGGTGTGAGATGATGGCAAAGGTACGCCGGCGGGCGGTTTCGGCGTGGATGTCGTGCGTCGGCACCCCTCAGTCTGCCCTAGGGTCAGCAGTGACTATGTGGGTTTAGGGCGTTGGGTTGCTAGAGCTGGCGGGTGGCGACGTAGTGGGCGAGGTCTTTGAGCGCCGATTGTGCGGGTTCGACCTGAGGTAGGTCGGCTAGGGCTTGCAGGGCTTCGTCGAGGAGTTGTTCGATTTCATCTTCGATGGCTTTGAGGGCGCCGGTGTCGGCGATGGTTTGCTGGGCGTCGGCTAGTTGGTTGTCGTCCATGTCGGGGCCGCAGGTATCGAGGACTTGGCGTTGTGTTGGTGTGGCTGCTGCGGTGGCGAGCGCCATTAGCAGGGTGGGTTTGTTTTCGCGGAGGTCGTCGCCGACGGGTTTGCCGGTAGCGGTTGGATCGCCGTAGGCGCCGAGGACGTCGTCGCGGAGTTGGAACATGGTGCCAACGGGTCTGCCATGTTTGACGAGCTTGTCTGCGAGGTCGTTGTCGTTGCCGGTAGCGGCGCTAGTGCCAGAGCGCGCATTGGCGAAGGATTCGTGGCTTCGGCCCATAGGACGAAGCCCATCAGCACGGCGTTGCCCCATAGGACGACGCCCATCAGCACGGCGTTGTCCCATAGGACGACGCCCATCAGCATCGTTAGCGAGGGCTGCGCCGAGTTGTAGCGGACGCACGACGGTGTAGCGAGCGGTCTTGTGTTCGATGATCATGCGGGCGTCTTGGGCGGTGATTCCGTTTTTGGAAACGCCGCCTCGGGCGGTGCCAGCAACGTCTAGATATTGGCCCATGTTGAGTTCGGTGCGCAGGGTGTCCCAGACTTGGCGGGCACCTGCTGTGACGGGGCCGAGGGTGCGGTCGGCGAGAACCATTGCCATGTCGCCAACGAGCACGGCGGCTGATTCGCCGAAGCGCCGATCTTCGCCTGCCCAGTTGCGTTCATGGTGACGTTGGACGAACTTTGCCCAGACCGAGGGGGCGTTGCGACGGGTTGGTGAGGCGTCCATGACGTCGTCATGAACAAGGGCGAAAGCGTGCAGAAGTTCAAGGGCGCAGCCGGCTGCGAGCACTGGTTGGGGTGATGTGGTGGGTGTCGCATCAAGCAGATGGTCGCCGCCGCCTAGCACCCAACCCCAGTAGCAATAGGCGGGACGGATGCGTTTACCGCCTGAGAGCACCATTTCGCTGAGGTCGTCTAGGGGTTCACATAGCGATGGGTTAACTTCGGTCCAATGTGCCCGTTCGTCGCGCAGCAACGTCTCAAGCAGTGCCTCAACTGGGGCGGCTACTGAGGTGAGGGCATCGGGCTGGCTAGTCATGGCTGGCTAGGTAGGAGTTGTTAGTCGTCGTCATCGAGACTTAAGACAACCTCTTCGACTTGGAGTCGGGTTTTGCGGATGCGTTGACGACTTGTGCGGATCAAAAAAGCAGCACGCTCTACGTGGGCTGCTAGCTCGTCTACGTCTGGGTCGTCGCCTTCGAGCTCTGAGAGAATTCCCTCGAGCTCTTCCATAGCGGCGGAATATCCGGGGTATTCCTGCTCGTCATTGTTCAAATCATTCTCCATCGTCTGAACTCCTTTTGGTCACGGTGCTGGTAAGTAAGCCGTCGGCGACTTGGGTCACCAGCTCATTGTCAACATCTACGTCGTCGACTGAGCGGATCAGTGTGCCGTCGCTGCGCCGGGTGATCGTCCAGCCTCGTTTCAGCACCTTCGCAGGGTCTAAAGCGTTGGTGCGCTTTTGAGCGTTGTCAATCATGACGTCGGCGTCTTTAGTGATGCGGTTCGAGCTGGTGTGAAGCCGCCGTGTTGAGTCGTTAAGCCGTCGCTCTAGACGTTGGCATGCTTGGAGGTTGCTTCGGTTCAGTTGGTTCCCGACTCCGTCCAAAAAGTTAGAGCTAGTGTCGAGTGCCCGCCGGGACGAGGTTCCCATGCGCATGGCGGCACCATCGACTCGGACTAGACCACGGCCTGTGATGGATCGGCTAGCACGGCTTAGGCGTTGCAGCGACGCCTCCACCAGCGTTTCGGCGTTGCTGGTGGCTAGTTGAGTTTGGCGCTTGATGCCGGTGATGCTCTGGTTGAGACGCCGGTCAGCGGTGACACCTTGGTGAAGGCTCCAGCCTCGCACGGCTTCGGTTAGGTCATCGAGCCGCTCAAGCCAGGTCTCGACTTGTTGAACGATCGTGACGGCTGCTGCAGTCGGGGTTGGGCAGTAGGTGTGGGCGACGTCATCCGCGACGCTGCGGTCGGTCTCATGACCAATGCCTGTGATGACCGGGCATTGGCAGTTAGCGATGGCACGTCCGACGACTTCATGGTTGAACGCAGCAAGGTCGCTGGTTGAGCCTCCGCCTCGGGCGACTATTACGACGTCGCACTGGGTGGAAGTTTCGGTTATTTCGGTGATGGCGTCCACGGCGTCGGCGATTTCTTGGGGCGCGGTGCTACCTTGCACAGCGGCGTCCATCTCATAGATGTGAAAGCCGAATCCGCTGCTGGTGAAGATCGACATCATGTCGTGGTGGGCGGCGCTGCCGAGCGAGGTGACGATTCCGACGGTTAGCGGCAGTGCAGGCATTGGCAGCTGGGAGTTGACCTCGAGCAGGCCTTCGGCGGAGAGTTTTTTGAGGACGAGCTCACGGTCTGCGGCGATTCGACCCAGCGTGTATGCCGGGTCGATGTTGTTCATGATGATCTGGGTTCTGCCATGTGGCGCGTAGTGGGTGACGTATCCGCCGATCATGATTTGGGTGCCGTTTTCGATGCGGAACGGGTCTCCGTGGGCTTTGATTTTTTGGTTGACGACTTGGCGGTTGCGCTCAAATAGGGCAACGGGGATGGTGGCGGCTGGGCTTTCGCCGGCGACAGGGCTTGGTTCGATCAGGTTGAAATAGACATGATTTGAGCGTGCTCGGTTCATGTTGGAGACCTCGCCGATGACCCAGAACCCGCCGGGTATTGAGTTTTCGAGGGTGGACTTGATCGTGTAGGAGAGTTCGCTGACGGTGAGTGCCTGTGTTTCGTGAGCATCGGTTTGAGCCGTCTGAGGGGTAGCCAACCGTGGGACGGGCTGTGGGGCGGCCTGGCTGCTCATGCGGCGATGCTTTCGGCTTCGGCTCTTAGAAGGTTCTCGTATAGCTCCGAGTAGAGCCCACCAATTTGGCGCAGCTCGTCGTGGGTGCCTGATTCAACGATGCGCCCCTCGTCTAAAACGATGATCTGATCAGCATGAGTGATCGTGGATAGGCGATGTGCAATGACAAGAGCCGAGCGCCCCTTTAAGGCTTCGGCAAGGGCTTCTTGCACTTGGGCTTCGTTTTCGGTGTCTAGGTGTGAGGTGGCTTCGTCGAGGATGACAATGGCTGGGTTCTTGAGAAGCATTCGAGCAATGGCGAGGCGTTGTTTTTCGCCACCGGAGAGTCGGTAGCCACGCTCACCGACAACTGTGTCATACCCTTCTGGCAAGCTGATGATGGCGTCATGGATGCGTGCCGCTTGGCATGCAGCGGCGAGGTCGGTGTCGGTGGCGTTTGGCTTGGCATAACGGAGGTTGGCAGCAATGGTGTCATGAAATAAATGCGGGTCTTGGGTGACCACGCCGATGGCGAGGCGCAGCGAGTCCTGTTCGAGATTGCGGACGTCTTGGTCATCGACTGCGACGATTCCAGCACTGGTGTCATAAAGACGCGGAACCAATGAGACCAGCGTTGTTTTGCCCGACCCTGACGGGCCGACAATGGCGACCATCTGCCCTGGTTCAACGGTGAGGTTGACGCCATGGAGAATGTTGCCTGACCCCAGGTCGTATCTGCGGTTGTCGTCGCCGATGTCATCGTCGGCGTCGTCGGCAACAACATCGTCGACACCAACGTCTCGAGCAACGCCGCTTTCGGCACGGAGCGACTCAGGCGCGCCCTGTAATGGCGGGGGGTAGGCGAAGTCAACGTTGCTGAATTGCACCTTGCCTCTGGGATTGGTCAACTCCTGTGCGTTTTCGGAATCAGTGATGGGATTTGGGGTGTCCAGCACCTCAAAAACTCGTTCAAAACTCACAAAGGCAGTCATAACGTCGACGCGCGCCCGTGAAAGGCTCGTTAGGGGTATGTAGATGCGCACTGTGTAAAGGCCGAGTGCTACGAGGGTGCCCAGGGTGAGGGTGCCGTCGATGGCTAGGTGCCCGCCGAGCCAGTACACGACCGCGGTTCCGATTGCGCCGACAAGTGTGAGTGCTACGAGAAATACTTCGGAGTACATGGCACTGCGCACGCCGATGTCTCTGACTCGTCCGGCGCGGTTGGAGAACTCCTGGGTTTCGTGGGTATGTCGTCCGAAGAGCTTGACAAGCAGTGCGCCGGCGACGTTGAATCGTTCGGTCATGGTGTTGTTCATGGAGGCGTTGAGGTTCATGCCTTCGCGGGTGATGCTTGCGAGGTTGCGTCCGACTCGTTGCGCTGGGAACACGAAGATCGGCAGGATTGCCATGGCGAGCAGGGTGAGTCGCCATTCGAGCAGGATCATGGCGATGAGAGTGCCGGTGAGAGTGATGAGGTTGCCGACGACGGTGCCGAGCGTGCCGGTGAAGGCTCGTTGCGCGCCGATGACGTCGTTGTTGAGGCGGCTGACGAGGGTGCCGGTTTGGGTGTTGGTAAAAAAGGCGACGGGCATGTGTTGAACATGGTCGAACAGTTGTCGCCGCAGGTCGAAGATGAGGCCTTCGCCGATGCCGGCGCTGAGGCGTCGTCCCAGTAGTGACAGCAGGGCTTCGCCGACGGCTGCAGCGATGAGCGTGGCAAACAGGGCATTTAAGTAGTTGCCGTTTCGCTCGACAATGGCTGAGTCAAGGATTTCACGAATTACTAGCGGTGGGAGCAGTCCAAGGAACGTGCCGGCGGTGACGGTGAGGGCGAAACCGGCGATCATTGCCTTGTAGGGACGGGCGCATGCCCAGACCCGTCGGCTGGTTTGTGCGGTCAGCGCGCGGCCTTGAAGTGCGCTGCGGTCAGAACCCATGCGGTGCAGCAGTTGCATGGGTGTAGTCACGGCTTGAGCCTACGACTGAGGTTCATTCAAAATCGGAGGCGGTTACATATGGGGAAGGCAAATCCGTGCACAGGTAATTTCGTAGCGACGGCAAATCAGCCAGAAGCAAATACTCATTTGGCGGGCTAGTAGGTGGGGTGGCATTACCCTGCGGGTGTGGACGCGGGCAGCTTCGTTGCCTTGCACACCGATCATTACGAATTGACGATGGTGTCCGCGGCTTTGCAGTCCGGGGTGGCGCAGCGACGGGCGGTGTTTGAGGTTTTTACCCGTGATTTGCCGGCGGGTCGTGCTTATGGTGTGGTGGCTGGCGTTGAGAGGGTCTTGAAGGTGGTCGATGGGTTCCGTTTTGGTATCCACGCAATTGAGCATCTGCGCTCTATCGGGGTGGCGTCAACGCCTGAGATGGTGGACTGGCTTGGGGAGTATCGCTTTAGCGGAGATGTTGTCGGCTACGCCGAAGGGGAGCTGTTTTTTGATTATTCACCGATTTTGACGGTGGAAGGATCTTTTGCTGAATGCGTTGTGCTTGAGACGGTGATCTTGTCGATCCTGAATCATGACTGTGCGGTTGCTTCAGCGGCGGCAAGGATGCGTGACGCTGCCCCTGGTCGGGCTTTGCTTGAGGGGGGGAGTCGCCGCACTGACCCGTCTGCGGCGGTTGCTGCGGCACGGGCTGCCTACATCGGCGGATTTGATAAGAC
>JAAXHB010000015.1 GCA_012271125.1 Actinomycetota bacterium
TATATATATATATATATTATGGTTTTATTTACTATTGAGCCTCTTTAGCCGGGCCCCTGAAAATTTTATTTTTATTAAGAGTTAGTTTGCTTTATTTTATATTAAGACTATACATAAGAATGGGTTCTTCTGTAACTGTCCTATTTTCAGAATTAAACCTTGTTGACACGCCTGCTTTTATTCTATCATTAATAACTTGAATCTTAACTTTCGGTTGTTTATTGGCTGTTCTTTTAAGATCTGGAGAAGACTCGTTATTATTTTTAACAAATATTTTTATTGCTTCTTGTAGAATTAGAGTTTTCAACTCATTTATATACCTGGAGTTTTATATAAGGTTTGAGCTTACCTTATTCCCAATTTTGATAATAATTCTAGGCTGAGGTTATCAAACTGAGCGTTTTTCAGCAGGACTGTTTTTAATATTGTACACAATTGTTGCTTCCTTACCTTTTTTTATTTTTTTAATTTTTACTATATATCACGGAAATCAAATATTTTGGCAAACCACAAGTGAGCTAGTGGCGCCTAGCCTAAATTTAACTTTTTATTTGACTATAGTTGCTTTTTTAGTTAAACTACCAATATTTCTGGTCCATATATGATTGCCAAAAGCTCATGTAGAAGCTCCTGTTTATGGGTCAATGTTCTTAGCGGGCTCCCTTCTAAAATTAGGTGGGCTTGGTCTTATTCGATTTTCTATGTTTCTAAATTATTTATTAACATTAAAGTTTATCATATTGTCCTTAATAGCTTTAATTATAGTAGGGCTTATTTGTTTATTTAGTGCAGACATAAAAGTTTTAATTGCTTACTCCTCAGTAGCTCACATAAGATTTGCGCTGCTAACTGTTTTTATTTTAAGAAAAATTGGAATTTATAGGAGAATACTAGTTATACTAACCCATGGTTTTTCTTCCTCTTTAATGTTTTTTTTAGCTCATTTATTTTATTTACGAAGTTCTACCCGGTCTATAATTTTAAACCAAAATAGTTTAACTTGATCTGCTAGTTTATCTTTAATTTGATTTGTTAGCTGTGTTGGCCTTATAGGGGGACCTCCCGCTTCAACATTAATCACTGAAACTTTAAGAATTATTTGTTCGGTTGCCTGATGGCAAATAAGCTTAATTGGTACAAGCATTGGAGCTTTTCTTGGTGGGGCCTATAGAATTATTTTATTCTCTCGAGCGTATCACAGGTTTTCTTTACAGTCTTCATCATCAAAAGTCCCTCTTTCAATATTAGAAATTATAAATTCTACCTTCCATTTATTTTGACTTTTAGTTTTTTTCTGGGTATTTTCTTGGGTAAGTATAGCCAATTAATTAAACTATATATGGGTGTAATCACGTAAAATTTTGCATTTTAAGACTCAAATGAATATATAATAATATAAAATGAATAGAATAAAGTGTTTTTCTGAAACTCTTACGGCTTACAAGATGCAATATCCCCTATCATAGAAGAATTTATTTTTTTTCATGACTACATCCTTGTTGTTTTAGTTTATGTTACATTTTTTGTTTTAAGAATACTAGGTTTAGTGGTTTTTTTACCATGAACAAATAGAAGGTTAATTCATGGACAAATAATTGAAAGGCTATGAACTACTGCCCCTGCTGTTCTTTTAATTTTAATCGGCTCTCCTTCATTGCTACTTTTATATAGTTTAGATGAAAGGAGGGTTGCAATTTTAACTATAAAAGCAATTGGTCATCAATGATTTTGGAGATACGAAATAAGGGACTTTTGAATAAATAAAACACCAGTTGAATTTGATTCCTATATAGTCCCAACAAATGAGCTAAGAGAAGGGGGCTTACGTCTTTTAGATACGGATAATCGGCCCGCCCTTCCTTTCTTAACACAAGTGCGGGTTTTAATTACTAGTTCTGATGTTCTTCATTCATGAGCCGTGCCGTCTTTAGGCGTAAAAATGGATGCAGTGCCCGGTCGTTTAAACCAAACTAAATTAATAAGGTATCGACCGGGATTGGCGTATGGTCAATGCTCGGAAATCTGCGGGGCCAATCATAGTTTTATGCCAATTGTATTGGAGTTTGTTGGGGTAAAAGACTTCTTAGCTTGAATTTTAGCCCAAGGTGAATAGTTACTATGTGCCTGAAAAAGGAATTTTTTGATAGAAAATACATGCGTAAGCCTTAGTATTAATAAAATCTTGACAGTCATTTATTAACCTTATATTAATTATCATTATTGTAAGAATATTGGTTTCATTGTGGGTAGTAATAATATTTAGAAAAAACTTTTTTTGCCTTTTTGAAGGGTCAATTTTATTTTTTAATTATATTGCAATCCCTATTATTTTTTTATTAGACCAGTGAAGAAGAATTTTTTTCTTAACCGTAATAATTATTAGAACCAGAGTTCTTATATTTAGTGTAAATTATATAATAGCAGAATCACATTTTTCACGATTTCACTTATTATTAAGGACCTTTATTTTTTCCATATTACTTTTAATCTTTAGGCCCGGTTTATTTAGTTTGTTTTTAGGTTGAGATGGCTTGGGCCTTAGTTCATTTTTACTTGTAATTTACTATAATAACTCAAAGGCTTTAAACGCTGGCCTTTTAACTTTTTTCTCTAACCGGTTAGGGGACGGGTTTTTACTAAGGGGGCTAGCTTGTGGGCTGGTAAGAAATAATTTTAACATTTTTCTCATACAGCCAATTGGTATAGCTGGCTTCTGATTAATTATATTATTAATTCTAGGCGCAATTACTAAAAGGGCTCAAGTTCCTTTTAGGGCGTGGCTTCCTGCTGCCATAGCTGCACCCACTCCAGTATCCTCCCTTGTTCATTCTTCTACCTTAGTAACGGCTGGAGTCTACTTACTTTTTCGACTTTCAGATGTTCTACCAAAAAACCTGTTGTTAGTTTTATTTTATTTAGGAATGGCAACAATAATCTTAGCAAGATTAAGGGCATTAACGGAAATAGACATGAAAAAAATTGTAGCCTTATCCACGTTAAGTCAGCTTGGTTTAATAGTCATTGCGCTGGGGTTATCTTATTTTTCACTAAGCTTTTTTCATTTAATTACCCACGCTTTTTTTAAAGCTTTAATATTTATCAGGGTTGGTCAGATTATAGGTAAGGCGGGGGGCCATCAAAGGCTAAAGGTCATAGGAATTACTAGAACGTCCCCAATAATTTTAGGAGTCTTGATAGGAGCAAACTTGAGCTTAACGGGCCTTCCTTTTTTTTCTGGTTTCTTTAGTAAAGAGATAATTTTTGAATTTAGTGCCACTTTTAGCAAACTTTCCTTGACAGCTTATTTATTGTTTTTCAGTAGAATTTTGTTAACTCAACTATATTCCCTCCGATTTATATACAAAGTTGTTCTTTTTACCCAAAACTATGTCCCAACTCAAAATTTTCTTACATCAGATACAAAATCTATGGTAGCTTTCAGTCTTTTAATTCTTCCCGCTTGCTTAATAGGAAGTTTTCTTAGAAATTTCTTAGTTTTAAGAGTTGAATTTTTGGTCACCCCTAGCGCTGTAAAAGCTTTTACGTTAAGATTATTGTTGGTGAGCTTAGCTTTATTAATTCAAATATCTAAACTTTGATTAAATTTCCCGTTTTTATGGTCTTTGTCAAATATATGGCTCCTTCCTATACTATCAGGAAGAATTTTTACTAAGTTTTTTTTACAGGTTGATTCTTCAAAAAAAATTTTTTTCTCAAACTTACTAGAAAATATTGTTTTAATAACTGTGAAAAAAATAACAAAACCTGCCTTAAATTTGAATAACTGATCTACAACTTACGTCTTTCAATTAATAGCGCTGTTATTACTTCTAATACTACTTATTTAATAAATAGTTGTAAAGCACACGTGTACCTGTTTATCCTCCTCACCAGTAAATTCTAACATATAAAAATAATCAAACAACATCAACAAAATGCCAATACCAGCCGGCTGCTTCGAAAACAAAATGATGAGTATGACTTAAATTTCCTATATATAATCGAATTCAGGAAGCTATTAGAAATAATGTTCCTACAATAACATGTAGCCCGTGAAACCCAGTGGCTGTGAAAAAAGTGGACCCAAACACACTATCGCTAATATTAAACCTTGCCTCAAGATACTCATAGGCCTGTAAAACTGTAAAATACCCCCCCAATAAAATAGTTACTGTTAAACCTAAAACGGTTTGTGAATGATGGCCTTTTATTAGTGCATGGTGTGCCCAGGTAACAGAAACCCCTGATGATAGTAAAATTACACTGTTAAGTAATGGGACCCCCAATGGGTCAAAAGTAACAACTCCCACAGGAGGCCAACTGCCCCCTAATTCAATATTTGGGCTTAAACTTCTGTGAAAATAACTTCAAAAGAAAGATAAGAAAAAAAATACCTCAGAAATAATAAATAATAGTATTCCACTCCGAAGCCCTAACTCAACAATAAAGGAGTGTTTACCTAATAGGCCCCCTTCTCGGGATACGTCTCGTCATCATTGAAACGTAATTAACAGAAGACCAGTTAGCCTTAATAGTGCCAAATTACTAGAAAAAAAATAAAAAAGTTTAATTAGACCAGTTGTTAAACCAAATCTAAAAACAGAAGAAAATAAAGGCCAAGGAGACTGATCTACAAGGTGGTAGGGGTGGGGTAATAAATTTGATATAATAAATCTAGATTTAAAAATGAAATTTTAGTAACTCATTATTATTGTATCGAACTTGCTTAACTGTTAGTCTTAGGCCAACTGACGCTTCAATCACAGTAATAATTATAATAGTGAACAAGACAATCAAGTCTTTTTCAGTTGAAATTAGGCAAATGGCTAAAATAAGTAAAGCGCCCAGCCCTAAGACCTCTAGTTGAACTAATAAAATGGTTAAGTGTTGATTTACTAAAAAGTAAACCAAACAAAAAAACATAATAGACATACAGGCCGGTGTTTTATTAAAACCAAAAAATAACAAAAGACACATTAATAATAATAACCTTGAACCTTTTCAATTTTTAACCATTTAATTAAGATTTGAGGGGTCCTTTAATTTTCTCCATTATAAAAACACTGATTAAAAGACCAAAAATTAAATACACTCCAAGAACTAAAAAAACTAAAAACCTGCTTGAAAAATATAAAGATGCAATAAGATCAACTCCTTGAAATTTAAATCAAGTTGTAATTTTGGGCCCAGCTATTATAACAACAATAATTCTTCCAATCATGGTAAAAAAAACTCATGCTTTATTTCTCTCAATTTTAGAAAAAGAGGTAAGTCTACATATATAAATAAATAATACTATTATCCCTCCAACATAAAGTAAAATCAAGGTATAAGTTAACCAAGATAAACTAATAAACCTAAAACTTGCACCCACCGCTACGGCACAGATGACTAGCATTAAACAGGATATGAACAAGGACTTAGAGCTTCCCACAAAGCTAATTAAGAAAATTAAAAAGGCCCACATATATATATTATATAT
>JAAXHB010000143.1:0-808 GCA_012271125.1 Actinomycetota bacterium
CTAAACGCGGTTGCGCGCATTCAACCCCGCCAGCCCAACTCCCTTCTCGTTTTTAGGTGATGGCGATGCGGAGGCGTTTGTTGGCTTTGCCTTTGGATTCGGTCTTGGTGACTTCGAGGTGTCCGACTTCGCTTGTTGATTGAACGTGGGTGCCGCCGTCGGCTTGCTTGTCGAGTCCAACAATGTCGACGACTCGGATCTCTGTGACGGATTCTGGGATGAGGTTGACTTTGGTTCGGATTAGCTCGGCGTCGGCTAAGGCTTCGCCTCTGGGCAGGAATGAAATCTCAATGGGTCGATCTGCAGCAATCTCAGCATTAACTAGCTCTGTGACGCGACTGGCAAAGCCTTCAGGTAGCTCTCCGAACTCGAAATCCATCCGCGCCGACAGGGGCTCCATGTTGCCGCCGGTCACAGCTGCACCCCATTCGTTATAGATCACGCCGCACAAGATGTGCAGCGCAGTGTGAGTGCGCATCAGCTGATGACGTCGCTCCCAGTCCAGCGTCCCAGTTACTTCTGTACCTACTGCCGGCACTGGCCCCTCAATCGTGTGCCACACGACTTCATGACCTCGCACATCGACAACATCTGAGCTCTCAGCCCCAAAAACCAGCTTGCCGGTGTCATGAGGTTGTCCGCCGCTGGTTGCGTAAAAGGCTGTTTGATCTAACGCAACCTTGTCCTCGTCAACATCAACAACAGTTGCAGTGAACTCACGCACCTGCGCATCCCGCAAGAAAATCCGATCAGTGGTCATGAGCTCAAACTACCGATGATGTGAGTTGGGCTGGCGGGGTTGAATGCG
>JAAXHB010000143.1:830-10319 GCA_012271125.1 Actinomycetota bacterium
TTCAAGCCCGATAAAGGCCAACTCACACGGTAAAAGCTTTTCAAGCGAGCCCGTCAATACGAACGCCAGCAAAGGCCAACTCACACGGTAAAAAGGCTGGGGTTATTTTTTCTGGGGTTATTTTTTGGTGAGGGGGACGAAGTGGACGAGGATGCGTTTTTCGCCGACGCTTGGGAAGTTGATGACGGCTTCGGTGTCGTAACCGTCGCCGGCGAGATCGGTGATAATTCCCTCCCCCCAACGGCTATGAACAACGTCTTGGCCGACTTGCCATTCGTCTTTGGGTAGGTGTTCGGCGAATTGTTTGGCACGTTTGCCGGCGGTGAAGGCACGATCCGCTAGGTCTTCGCGTCGGGCTTGTGCACGAGAACCGTTGGGGGTGCCGAAGTCACGTGAGTAGCTGGCGTCATAGCCGTTGACTAGGCCTTTGGGGATGATTAGCTCTGCGGGGATGTCGTTAAGGAAGCGGCTCGGCGGGTTGTAGGACGTGGAGCCCCAGAGTTGGCGGGTCTGGGCGTGTGAGAGGGTGAGTCGTTCCATGGCGCGGGTGATGCCGACGTAGCAGAGGCGCCGCTCCTCTTCCATTTCGCCAGGGTCGCTAGATGAGCGGGAGTGCGGGAAGATGCCGTCTTCCATGCCGGTGAGGTAGAGGTCTGTGTATTCCAAGCCTTTGGCTGAGTGCAAGGTCATCAGGGCAACTTGTGACAGCGGAGTGCCGGCGTCGTTGTCATCGCCGTCAGTGCCGGCGCTCGTGGCGTCGGCACCATCATTGTTGTCGTCAACAGCATCAGGTAAGTCGTCGGTGTCTGCAACTAATGCGATTTCCTCTAAAAATGCTTCCACGGTTTCGTACTCTGAGGCGACGCCGATCAACTCGTCAAGGTTCTCGAGACGACCCTCAGCCTCAAAGGTGTCCTCGGCTTCCAGAGACGCCCGATAGCCGGAGAAATCCAGCGCCTGCCCGATCACCTCACCAGGGCCGGCCTCAAGGCCCGACAGGTGCTCGATCAGCTCACAAAACGCCCGAATTCCAGCGGTGGCAGCCTTCGCCAGGCCGCCGGAGCTGAGCGCCTTCATCGCTTCGAAAAACGAAATCTGGCGACCCTCGGCGTATTCGGCGATGCGGTCCACGGTCGTGTTGCCGATGCCACGCTTGGGCACGTTGACAACGCGGCGGACGCTGACCTCGTCGTCGGAATTGAATGCCGCCTTGAGATAGGCGAGCGCATCACGCACCTCACGGCGGTCATAGAAACGAGTGCCGCCGACCACCACGTAAGGCATGTCGTTGGCACGCAGGGCGTCCTCGATGACACGGGACTGAGCGTTGGTGCGGTAAAGCACAGCCATCTCCGAGAAGGCGAGACCTTCGGCGTGGCGGCGGCGCATCTCGGCGACCACATATTGCGCCTCGTCGCGCTCGTCGCTGGCGTGGTAGCGCACGATCTTCTCGCCGGTGCCCTTGGCGGTCCAGAGGTTTTTCTCCTTGCGGTTCGGGTTCTGCTCAATCACGGCATTGGCGGCGTCGAGAATGTGCTGAGTGCTGCGGTAGTTCTGGTTCAACACGACGATGCGAGCCTGCGGGAATGCCTCCTCGAACTCCAAAATGTTGCGAATGTCGGCACCTCGGAAGGCGTAGATCGACTGATCGGAATCGCCGACGACGGTGACCTGCTCGTCGTCTTTGGTTAGGCGTATAACGAGGTCGTTTTGGACGGAGTTGGTGTCTTGATATTCGTCAACGAGGACATGTTTGAAGCGAGCTTGCCAACGCTGACAGGCTTCGTCGTCGGTGCGCAGCAGCTCGGCCATGTTCAACAGCAGATCGTCGAAATCCATGGCACCGGCCTTGACGATGCGTCGTTGATATTCGGTGAAAATCTTGGCGATGGCTTCGGCGAAGTCGCCGTGGGCATCCTTGGCGTAAGCCTCGGCGGTGATGCTGTCGTTTTTAGCGGCAGAGATGATGTTGTGGGTCTTGCGGAAGTGGAACTTTTTCGGGTCGGCTTCAAGGGAGTCGAGCACGTGTCGGGTCAGGCGTTCGGCGTCGGCTTGGTCATAGACGACGAAATTCGACGGGTAGCCGAGGCGTTCGGCGTCACGGCGCAGCATGCTCAAACAGGCACTGTGGAAGGTCGAAACCCACATGCGATTGGCGACAGGGCCGACAAGGTTTTTGACTCGCTCTTTCATCTCGCCGGCGGCCTTGTTGGTGAAGGTAATGGCAAGGATTTCAAACGGCGAGACGTTGTGCTCGGCGATCAGGTGCGCTATGCGATGCGTGAGGACACGGGTCTTGCCCGAGCCGGCGCCGGCGACGACGAGCAGCGGGCCGCCGGTGTGGGTGACGGCTTCATGCTGGTCGGGGTTAAGTCCGTCAAGAACCTGTGAGCTGCCGGTGATATCGGCGTGGGTGTTGACGGTCATTTTCGTTCGCCTATTCCCACTCGATTGTTGCCGGCGGTTTGGAGGTGATGTCGTAGGTAACTCGATTGACGCCGGCGACTTCGGCGACGATTCGGGTGCTGATCCGCTCGAGCACGTCATAGCCGATGCGGGCCCAGTCGGCGGTCATGGCGTCGCTGCCGGTGACGGCTCGCACGATGATCGGATGCCCGTAGGTGCGTTCGTCGCCCATGACGCCAACGGTTCGGATGTCGGCAAGCACGGCGAAAGATTGCCAGATTTCACGCTCGAGGCCGGCGGCTCGCAGCTCGGCTCGAACGATGGCATCAGCATGGCGCAGGGTTTCGGCCTTGGCGGGGGTGACTTCTCCGATGATGCGCACGGCTAGGCCGGGGCCGGGGAAGGGTTGGCGGTGGACGACATCATCGGGCAGGCCGAGTTCTGTGCCGATGGCACGCACCTCGTCTTTGAACAGGGTGCGCAGCGGTTCGACGATTTCGAAGTCGACGTCGTCGGGTAGGCCACCAACGTTGTGATGGCTTTTGATGGTGGCGGCGTGGGCGGTGCCGGATTCGATGACGTCTGGGTACAGGGTGCCTTGGACTAGGTAGCGGGCGTCTGGGTCGGATTCGGCGCGGGCTTTTTCGAAGGTGCGGATGAAAAGCTCGCCGATGGTGCGGCGTTTTTCTTCGGGGTCGGTGACGCCTTCGAGAGCGGCGAAAAACTGCTCGGAGGCATCGACTTGGATGAGGTTGGCTTGGTTTATATCTGCGCTAGTGAATGCGTCGACGACGTCTGCGGCTTCGTTTTGGCGTAGCAAGCCGGTGTCTACGAGCACGCAGGTGAGCCGGTCGCCTATGGCACGATGAACGAGGGCTGCGGCGACGGCTGAGTCAACACCGCCGGAGAGTCCACATATGGCTCGCCCCTCCCCGACTTGGGCGTGGATTTGTTCTATTAGCGAGTCGATTTGTGACGCCGGTGACCAGCTGCGTTTGGCGTTGCAGGCGTCGGTTAGGAAGCGGCGGATCACTTCGGGCCCGCAGGGGGTGTGTTCCACTTCGGGATGGAACTGCACAGCAAAAAGTCCCCGATCTTTGTCTTCGAAAGCGGCGACGGGGGCTTCATCTGTGACGGCAGTGACAGTGGCTCCTGGTGGAGCTTGGGTGATGGCGTCGAAGTGGCTCATCCAGACGTCTTGAGGTGATGCGATGTCCTTAAGCAATAGGCCACCGTTATGGGTGAGCTTGGTGCGGCCGTATTCGCCGCGTTCGTTGCGTCCCACTATCCCACCGAGTTGCTCTGCCATCAGCTGCGCGCCGTAACAAATTCCCAGCACCGGCACATCTAGGTCGTAGATGTCGGGGTCGAGGCGTGGCGCTCCAGCAGTATTGACCGATGCCGGGCCACCGCTGAGGATCACCCCAACCGGTGCAGCCTCCGTCACCTCAGATGCGGTGACGGTAGGAGCAACGATTTCGCTGTAGACGTTGGCCTCGCGGACTCGGCGGGCGATTAGTTGCGCATATTGGGCACCAAAGTCGACTACTAGTACCCGTTCGTCTGTGGACGTCATCGTTGAAGACGTCACCGGCTACGCCTGAAAAAGGGACGCCGTAAAAAGGGACGCCGTTCGCGGATGCTCAAGTTGAGCTGGTGACTGCCAAAGCGGCTCGTTGGAAGTCTTTCAAGTCGGTGTAGCCGCATTTGGCAATGGCGATCTTGAGGCCGCCCATGAGGTTGGCAGACCCGTCAGCGGCCGTGGTTGGGCCCAACAAGATTTCTTCGAGCGACGCCTTTGAGTCGACGGAGATCACCTTGCCTCGAGGCAGTCTGGTTCGGCTCGCTGAGTATGTCCAGTGCTTGCCGGGGCAGGGGGCGTCGGTTGCTGCTGCCAGCGGCACGCCGAGCATGACCGCGTCGGCACCACAGACGATGGCTTTGGCGATGTCGCCGGATGTGGACATTCCGTCGTCGGCAATTACATGGCAATAGACGCCGGTCTCGTCGAGGTGGCGCATCCGCGCGGCGCGGGCATCGGCGATGGCGGTGGCTTGAGGGGCGGCAAGGCCTAACACGTCGTGGCTGGTGACGGCGTGACCTGAGCCGGTGCCCACAAGCACGCCTGCGGCACCGGTGCGCATTAGGTGAAGTGCCGCCTGGTAGCTGACGCAGCCGCCGACGATGACGGGCATCTGCAGGCCGCGTATGAAGGTCTTGAGGTTGAGTGGTGCCTCTTTGGTTGAGTCGTGCTCGGCGGATACGACCGTGCCGGCGATGACGAGCATGTCGACCTCTGCTTTGGCGGCGTGCGGTGTGAGTTCTTCGGCTTTGGGGGGGCGAACTCGGGCGGCGGTTCGCACTCCGGCGGCGGAGATTTCAGAGATGCGTTGTGAGATGAGCTCGGGGATGACTTTGGCTTTGTAGAGCTCACGCAGTCGTTCGGCGGCCTTGTCGATGGGGGCTTCAGCAAGTTCGGCAAGGGCGGGGGCTGGGTCTTCGTGGCGGGTCCAGAGGCCTTCGAGGTCGAGCACTCCAAGGCCGCCAAGCTGTCCGAGTCGGATTGCAGTGGCAGGGCTTGTGACCGAGTCTGTTGAGCTGCCGAGGACGGGGATGTCTAAGCCGTAGGCGTCGATTTGCCAGGAAATGTCGATGTCTCTGGGGTCGCGGGTGCGCCGGCTTGGGACGATTGAGATTTCATCGAAGCCGAAGGAGCGGCGGGCGGTTTTGCCCATGCCGATTTCAGTTTCAAGCATTTGCTATCACCCCCTTTTTGTCAGTAGCTCTAGTAGTAGGCGCAATGTTCTAGCAGTTGCGCCCCAAATCGTGTCACCTTCTAGATCGAAGAACGTCATTGTGCGGGTTTCGCCGTTGGTCATTGTCCAGTGTTCTTGACGGAAGGCGTCTGGGTGGAGCAAGTCCGTGAGTTCGATTCGCAAGATGGCGTCTACTTCGGCGGGGTTGGCATGTAGTTTGACGTCTGCGGTGGTGGCTACCACGAAAGGGCAGGCAACTGAGTTAGATGTCGGCGTGGTGAAGCTGTCAAGCCGTCCGAGGAGTTGCAGTTCAGCGTCGGGGCGGAGGCTGATTTCTTCGTTGGCTTCTCGTAACGCTGTAGCCCAGAGGTTGTCGTCGTCGGGTTCACGTCGTCCTCCTGGAAACGACACTTCACCAGCGTGAACTCGCAGGTTTCGTGCCCGCCGCGTCAACACAACGTGTGCTTGCGTGCTGCCGTTGTTGTCGTCAGCACCGGCGCTCGTGGCGTTGTTGATGTCATCGTCGTCATTAGCACCGGCGCTCGTGGCGTTGTTGATGTCGTCGTCATTAGCACCGGCGCTCGTGGCGTCGGTGCCATCATCATCGTCGTAAACAAGAACGAGAACGCCTGAAGGGTCGGCAAGGCTGTAGTCGTCGGGCAAACCTGAATTGTGCCAACCCTGTGATGCCAGCTCCGGCGGACTCGGGTTGACTGCCAGCACCGGACCCCAGTGCCCTGGCGTGCGATTCGCTAGAGCGTTCCCGATGTCAGTCACGCTGATGTGGTGCGGTGCGGGTAGTTGAGCCCAAGGTGCATGCCCACCGGGTTGGATTTGAGCCGGTCGGGGAATGCGTTGGTCGCCGCCGCGATTTGGCTTAGCTAGCGAGCGAGCCGGCACGAACTCCACAACGTCGAATGCGCTTTGAATGCCTTGTGGAGCAGCCGAGGCAAGGCTTGATTGGGATGCCATTTAGGTTGTTTAGGAGGCTCGCTCCTCAGCAAGCTGCTGCAGCAAGTCCCGCATGCCGGCGGTCTTGAGGTTGCTAATCACACGACCGGGCGGGGTTTCGCCTCGCTCCCATTCCTCCCACGCATCCAATAGTTTCTGCGGATCAGGTGGGGGTCGATCCATTGAGGTGAGGCTAATGGTTGCCGCTAATAATTTTTTAGGTAATGATTTTTCTAGGACTTTTGCTGGGCTTTTCTAATGAGCTTTTGCTGCGCTTTCTTGAGAAGCTGCTTGCGGGAACTCCGTAGCCGGCTCTAGCGTCAAAGATGTTATGAACTTCTTAAAGATTGCTCTAAGAATTATTGGGGCTGGCCTCTGCCTGATACTGGTTGTGGCGGCGTGTGGCTCAAGTGACGATTCGTCTGCGGAGTACGGGTCGGCTAGCTACGCCGTTGATGATTCCTATGGTGACGATGCCTACAGCGGTGATTACGCAGCCGACATTGGATTTGCCACTGCGGACTCTGCGGACTTTCTGTCCGAGCCTGACTTCGGAGACTTTGACACTTCTGATGAGGAGTTCGCCGAGCCCGCAATCGTCAATAACTTCGGCGTCAATAGCTTCGGCGGATCTGACGGTGCTCAAAGCGTCACCGTTTCTTCAGCTGCAACATTTGGCAGTTTTGCCCTTGATCGAGACATCATCTACCGCGCCTATGTGACCATCGAAGTAGACGACGTCGTCGTTGCCACTAGTGCTGCCAACGACATTGTCGCCGACGTAGGCGGCTTGTTGTTCTCACAACAGACCTACAACGAACCAACGCCTCGAACCACGCTCACGGTCAAGGTTCGCCCTGAGGACTTCTCCGCCGTTCTGGATCGCCTGGCAGGCCTTGGGGCGTTGGTGGATCAAAACGTGACCGCCGATGACGTGACTGAGCGGGTCGTTGATATTGAGAGCCGCATCGTGACCGCTGAGGCAAGCGTCATCCGCTTGCGTGGCCTGCTTGAAGACGCCGACTCGCTAGAGAGCATCGCCGATATTGAGCGTGAGCTGTTGGATCGTGAGACGACTTTGGAGACCTTGCGTGGGCAGCTGCGCACCCTAGAAGACGCTGTTTCGCTGGCGACGATCACACTGACGATTACCCAGTCGCCGGAGGTGTTGCCCGAGACCGGTATGCGGGTCTGGCTGTGGGGTTCCGATGACGACGATGAGCCGTGTCTGGGCAATCAGGATGTGCTTGTCGACGACGATTCTTCTGCGCATTTCTGTTTGGAAATTGAAAACGTAGGCGAGGCTGCCTTGACGGATTTGACGCTGCGTTCGGGTCCGGTGCGTTTTGACGTTGACGATTTTGTTGACGGTGATTCAGTTAATGACGACGGCGGCGTGGGCAGCTTTGAGCGACTCGAGTCAGGTGAGCGTCTAGCCATGAGCTGGTCTATGGACGTCGACGACGGTCGCATTGATGGGCGCACGATTGTGCGTGGCCTGGTGTTGTGGGTCAATGTCACCGCCACTCCGGTCGACGCCGGCGGCAATGAGCTGTCACAGGTGTCAAGCGGCAACGAGCTCTATGTCAGCCTTGCCGAAAGCGATGCCTTGCCCGGCATCGTTGACGCTTTAAAGATCGGCTTGTCGGTTCTTTTGACCGCATTTGCGATCATTGTTGTTGCCGTTGGCGTTGTAATTCCGTTTGTGCCGCTGGCAGCTGTTATCGCTTTAGTGATTTGGTGGCTTCGTCGTCGTCATCGTCAACAGTCGCAGCAAGCGTCGTCGTAGTTGTCGTCGTCATAGTCGTCGTCAGTAAATAGTCAAGCAGTCGCCGGAGGGCGCGTAACTTGTAGTTCCAATGACGGGTATCGACAATCCACCGGCGGTACCTGAAGTTCCAACAACGCCTGTTCGCAAAATTGAGTTGCGCTGGTACAAGGACTGGACAACGATCAGTTCAGCCGTTGTGCTGCTGGTGACGTTGCCGATTTCGGTGTTTTGTCTTTACCCGTATGTGTGGGCGCTGTCGCTGGTGCTGGGCATCTTTTTGCCGTTTCAAATTGCGCCCTGGATGTTGATCGCGGCTTACTTCGCTTTCATTCCGTTGCTGGTGTTGCCTCGCATGGAGTGGTTGCAGGTTCTGAGCCTTGGCAAGTATTCACGGCGGCCCACTATCGCCGAGAATGCCAAGTTGCAGCGGGTTTGGGACAAAGTTCACGCTCAGGCGCAGTTGACCCATAAGCGACGCTGGGTGTTGCGTGTGGTGGAATCTGATGAGATCAACACCGCTGCTGTTGGTGGGAGCATGGTGCTAGTGACGACCTTCGCGCTGCGCGACCTGCCTGACGACGAGCTAGCGGGCATCCTCGCTCATGAGGTCGGTCACCATGTCGGTTTTCATCCGATCACTCTCATTGTTGAGATTTGGATGATGCGACCGATTCAGCTAATGAATTGGAGTGCTATCTGGCTTCACAATCTGGCCGCAGCGATTATGTCTATCGGGAGTCTGCACTGGATCTTGTTTGTGCTGTTGTTTGCCGTTCAGCTGGTGCTGCGGCTGCTTGCGTTTATCTTGAAATGGGTTGTGGTTTTTGCTTCGGCGATCTTGCAAGCCTTTGGTCGACGGGCGGAGTATCAGGCTGACAAGGTTGCCGTTGAGCTGGGATTTGGCGTTGGGTTGTATCGGGCGTTATCCCGCTTTCATGAGGAGGAAAAGCAGCTGCCGCTTCATTCGCAATCCTTGGCGATCAATTCGCATCCGCCCACCTATGAGCGCCTAAATCGAATTCGCACTGCTCATATTCGCGCTAAGTAATCGAGCTGATGATCACGTTTTCGAACTGCTCTGAGTCACCCGACTTGACGTACCACTCCCAGCGGTTGCCGTCAGGCGCATCAACCCAGGTTTCAGTTTTGGTTGCGTAGCAGCACATGGTGTCGTCGACGCCGGTGGTCTCTAACTCTTGTTCGCTGAGCCGTGCTTCGGCTAAAACGACTTCATCTGCTGTGTCGGTTTCGACTCCGAGATGGTTGATGCTTCCTGGTGTGCCGCCCTTTTCAAACAGAACCAGCTTTAGCGGCGGGTCTTCTATGGCGAAGTTGGCGTACCCTGGCCGGGTCTTCGCTGGCGCAGTGTCGAACATCTTGGAGTAAAACTCCACCGCCTCGTCTAGATCGTCAACGTTTAGTGCTAACTGCAAACGCATATCGCAACCTCCTTACCCCTCCCAAACTACCCGCAACATGACTCCCGTCTAGGTGAGTTGGCCTTTATCAGGCTTGAATGTGCGTTGGTTGTCGGGCAGCTTGTGCGATTTTGAAACCAAGCCGCTTAACGCTCGGCCCTCCCTTCGCAGGCCCAGTGTTTCTCGC
>JAAXHB010000144.1 GCA_012271125.1 Actinomycetota bacterium
AGAGCAGGGGACTCATAATCCCTTGGTCGTGGGTTCGATCCCCACCGGGCCCACGTGGATCTCGCTCCAAGCCCTGCCCAACAACAACTTCGGGCTGAGCTCCGCGACTGGTTTCAAACCAATCTCACAGCCTGGCGAGACGAAATCGCGCAAAAAGGCTGGGGTGTCGAGGCATCCGGTGACACTGCCGACGGCGTCCAACAGCAACTCCTCTGGGAGCAACGCCTACACGCTGCCGGCTGGTCAGTTATCTCATGGCCAACTAAATACGGCGGAAGAGACGGCGACCTATGGGACTGGCTGATCTTTGAAGACGAATACTGGGCAGCCGGAGCACCGCAGCGAGTAACCCAAAACGGCATCCAAATCCTCGCGCCATCAGTATTTGTCCACGGCACAGCTGAACAACAAGACCATCTCTTGCCCCGAATCGCAAGCGCCCAAGACCTCTGGTGCCAAGGCTGGTCCGAGCCCGACGCCGGCAGCGATCTCGCCGGAGTCTCTAGTCGAGCCACACGCATCGACGGCGGCTGGCTTCTCCAAGGACAAAAAACCTGGACCACGCGAGGCCAGTTCTGCACCCATCTTTTCGGCTTGTTCAGAAGCGATCCAGACAGCTCACGCCATCGCGGTCTCACCTACTTGTTAGTGCCTCTAAACATCGACGGCGTCACAGTTCGAGGCTTCGGACGTCTCGATGGAGACCCCGGATTTGCCGAAGTGTTCTTCGACGATGCATTCCTTGCTGACGACGCCATCACCGGCGGCGTTGTCCTCGGCGAAGTTGACAACGGCTGGGATGTAGCCGTATCAGCTGCTAGCACCGAACGAGGATTGCTGCGCTCCCCAGGACGTTTCATGGCAACAGCAAACATGCTCCTACAACTATGCGAAAACGCCGACGTCAGCTACCAACAAAGAGCAGCCCAAGCCTGGATGAAAGCCGAGGCATACCGCCTACAAACGCTGCAAGTGCTCACAACTATCCAAGCTGGGGTCGATATTGGCTCAATCGCAAGCCTTGTCAAGCTCTACTGGTCTGAGCTTGACATTGAGCTTCACGAACTAGCCCTTGACATGCTCGGCAGCGACGCAGAACTAGAGAATGTCTGGAGCAAGGGCTATCAGTTCTCCTTAGCCGGCCCGATCTATGCCGGCACCAACGAGATTCAGCGCAACATCGTCGCCGAACGAATCCTCGGACTGCCCCGATGAAGGTCAGCTACCGATGAGGTTCGCTCTTACAGACGAACAGCAGGCATTACGTCAAGCCGCTGCGGATGTGTTGACAAGACACTGCCCGCCTGAAATCCTCCGCCAAGCCTGGGAAGGCAAACCAGACAACACCGCCTGGCATGCCCTCGCCGATCTAGGTGCCCTCACAGCGATGGTGCCCCTTGACAAAGACGGCTTAGGCCTAGATGAAACCCATTTAGTGGGTGTCATCATCGAAGCCGGCAAGGTCTCTCTGCCATATCCAATCACCGAAACAGCCCTAGTCGCAGCCCCGCTGGTAGGCACCCCAGTTCCCAACGCCGGAATGGTCTTTGCGTCAAATCTTGGCAGCCCTCTAGTCGTCGGCGCCAACCTCGCCGACGGATTGCTTCTTGATACCCAGGACACTCAATCTCCAACCCGCCTGTTCTACTTCAACGACGGTGATTACGACCTCAAACCAGTCGTCACAATAGATCGCTCACGTCAGAGCGCCAAAGTCACCCTCAAGAACGACAATCTCCCACTCACAAACGACTCAGAAACCTATATACAACACGAAGGCACCCTGATCACAGACGACCCAGACGAAATCACCCTGACCTTCAACCGCGGTTATTTAGGAACCGCAGCCGAACTAATCGGCCTGAGCCACACGATGTTGAACATGACCGTGGACTATGTAAAGCAACGTCACCAGTTCAACAAACCTGTCGGCAGTTTTCAAGCCGTCAAACACCATCTCGCCAACGCACGCCTCAAACTGGAGTTTGCCGAACCGGCTTTGCTGTATGCCGCCTACGCCCTTGCAAACCGCCAAGACGACTCCAACAGAGCAACCTCAACCGCCAAATGGCTCGCCAACGCCACCGCCGCTCTCACCGGACGTGTCGCCCTGCAATGTCATGGTGCCATCGGCTACACGATCGAATCCGACCTGCACCTTTACCTAAAGCGAAGTTGGGCACTTATCAGATGCTGGGGCGACTCCAACTTCCACCAGGACCGAGTCCGCCAAGCCCTGCTGAGCTAAGAGGGCTGAGCAAAGAGGAAACGTCTAAAAGACCTCGTCTAGCCAAACAGGTGCCTGCTCTAACAAGAAGGTGCAAATCTCACATGCTCGCTCAAGCAAATCGCACAAGGCATCCTCACCGCGATACATGTGCGCAAGCGGCAAATCAACCCGCCCCTCGATGTTGATCGTGCGCTCCGGCTTAGATGACACCACCTCGGAAGCATCAAGCATCGTCACACGCAACGGCAAATCAATCCCACCAATAGCCGCCAACTCTGTAGTCAGCACCAACAGGTCAGGCCCATCCACCAGCGGCGGCAACATGAAGGTGAACGTCAAGGGAACGATGATCTCATCTGACAAATCCGACTCAGTCGCCGCCTTGTAAAGGTCGTCCTCAAAATCAATCAGCGTGCGAGCCTCAGCCTCCAACGTCATCACCACGCTCAACGGCCCACCGCAGCCACGCTCGGGATGCATCTCCACTTCCCAGTGCTGTCGGTTCGAGTACGTCTCCACATAGTGACGATCATCAGCAACGTGAAACCCATGATCGCCAACATGACTCTTGAGGTCAACTACAAATCCGTGCAAATCAATGGAAGCCACAATCACTCCTTATCAGTGTCCTATGAGCAAATGGGAACCTCAGTAAAGTCAAGCCTAATGGCAGACCACTTGAGCTCAGATCATCTATCCACACTTAACGCAGCTGCCGACGCCGTCGTGGACACCCTCGCCAACAACAACCACTGGGGCCCATCGGGCACCAAGCCAGGCCAGTACTCCTTTGATCTGCTCGCCGACAAAGCCGCCATCTCAATCCTCACCGACGCCGGCCTAGGAGTGCTGAGCGAAGAAACCGGACTGCAGGGCACCACCGACGCTGTTGCTGTGCTCGACCCTGTGGACGGCTCCACCAACGCTTCACGACGTTTCCGCTACTTCGCAACGAGCATTTGCGTAGTTCAAAACAACGAACTGATCTCCGCTTTGGTTCATCACCACGGCACCGGCGACAGATACGAAGCCGTGCGAGGCAACGGCGCAAAGCTCAACGGTTCAACGATCCCAACGACAACGTCTCGTGCGCTTTCTGACGCGATCATTGGTCACAACGGCGTGCCTTCCCAAAGAGGACCTTGGGCTCAGTCGCGAATGTTCGGCGCAGCAGCTTTGGAAATGTGCGCAGTTGCCGATGGCCGCCTTGACGGGTTCGTTAACTATTCGCTCAATGGGTTGGCATCCTGGGATTATCTCGGCGCAATGTTGATATGTGGCGAATGCGGCGTAGAAGTGCGCGACGCTCGCGGCGAGGAGCTAGTCACCTTGGATTTCGAAGCTCGCCGCAGTCCTGTCGCCGCCCCAGCGCCATTGATCGACGAACTAATGACACTCGCCTCCCTCTAACACCCGCCAAACCCTCACAGGTAGGATTTCAAACACGGGCGCGTAGCTCAGATGGCAAGAGCGCTTCCCTTACAAGGAAGAGGTCGTGGGTTCAAGTCCCCCCGTGCCCACAACTCAACTTCTCCCACAACT
>JAAXHB010000145.1 GCA_012271125.1 Actinomycetota bacterium
GAACTAGCCGACGATTCAGCTAGCAACGTTTTAGACGGCGACACTGCCTTCTTGCTGCACGACACCTACGGCTTCCCCCTTGAG
Organism: Actinomycetota bacterium; assembly: GCA_012271125.1. Lineage (GTDB taxonomy): Bacteria > Actinomycetota > Acidimicrobiia > Acidimicrobiales > Aldehydirespiratoraceae > JAAXHB01. The sequence continues at coordinate 85 of JAAXHB010000145.1, forward strand.
CTCACCATGGAAATCACTGCCGAACGTGGCGTCAGCGTCGACGTTGACGGTTTCAACGCTGCTATGAAAGTCCAACAACAACGTGCCAAAGATTCCCGCAAGGAAGCCACCACCGGTGACATCTCACCGTTCGTAACGATTGCCGAAACCTCTGGCCCCACTGACTTTGTAGGCAGAGGTGAGCTAACGGCTACAGCTAAAGTCCTCTATGCCTCCGCCACTCAGGTCGTGCTCGACCGCACCCCGTTTTACGCCGAATCTGGCGGCCAAATCGGTGATATTGGAGTGCTAACAGTCAACGGAAGTAGTTACATCGTTACAGATACCACCTATGGAGTGCCGGGTATTCATGTTCATCACATTGAACTCACCGACGCTGCGTTCAAAGCCGACGACACAGTCACAGCCACCGTCGACGAACCTCACCGCAGCGCGATCCGCCGCAACCATACCGCCACCCACCTTCTTCACTGGGCATTACGAGAAGTCCTCGGCCAACATGTCAAGCAGCAAGGTTCCTGGGTTGGTCCCGACCGGCTGCGATTCGACTTCAGCCACTACGAAGCCCTCACCGCCAGTCAAATCATCGAAATCGAAGACCTTGTCAATGCCGAAGTTCTCGGCAACGCCTCCTGTCGCCATTTCGAAACGACCATGGAGCACGCCCAGCAGCTCGGCGCTATCGCGTTCTTCGGTGAAAAATATGCAGACACAGTGCGAGTCCTCGAAGCCGGCCGCCACTCTCTGGAACTTTGCGGCGGCACACATGTGCGCGCTCTCGGCGACATCGGTTCGCTGCGCATCGTCAGCGAAGCTTCCATCGGTGCCAACATTCGCCGCGTAGAAGCTGTCACCGGTATGGGCACCATGGAGCTAATCCGCGAGCAAGCCAGTCTTCTAGACGCCGCCGCCGAAGCCGTTGGCGTACCAAGCGCAGAGCTAGTCACCGGCATTGCCAAACGCCAATCCGAAGCCAAAGAGTTGCGTGCCGAGGTTGCTCGTCTGCGCCAACAACTCGCCCTAGGTAAATCCAGCGAGCTTGCTGCCGCCGCAACCAACGGCGTGGTTGTGGCACGGGTCAATGACATCGACGCCGACGGCTTACGTGATCTCGCCGTATCCATCCGCGGACAATCAGGTATCAACGCTGTCGTGTTAGGCACAGCGTTGGAATCCGGCGGCGTGTCCCTAGCTGCTGCTGCCATACCTGACGCAGGCTTCGACGCCGGCCAGCTCATTGCTGAAGCTAAAAAAATTGTCGGTGGCGGAGGCCGCCCAGATGCCACCCTGTCAGTAGCCGGCGGCAAGGACGCTTCCCGTCTTGATGAAGCTCTCGATCAAGCTCGCGCCGCAGCTGGCATACCTGTCAGCTCCGCTGCCAGCAGTGCTTAATGCGAGCCCTTGGGTAAGTGCCTAATGCGAGCCAGTTGGCTCGGTGCTTGATGCGAGCCCTTGGACTTGACCTCGGTTCAAAGCGCACCGGCGTTGCCGTCAGCAACTCCGCCGGCACCATCGCTACTCCGGTTGAAACCCTGCGCTCCGACGAACTCGATCCTGTCGCCATTCAAAACCTTGTCGGCGAATACAACGCCGAAATTGTTGTCGTGGGCATGCCTACTTCTTTAAGCGGCAACCAGGGCCCAGCCGCTACCAAGACCCTGAAACAAGTCGACACCTTGCGCAGCCATCTAAACGTCCCCGTTGTCACTTTTGACGAGCGCCTAACCACAGTCACCGCCAACCACAACCTCACCGAAGCCAACATCTCCTCTAGCAAACGCCGCGGCGTGGTCGACCAAGTAGCCGCCACTGTCATCTTGCAAAGCTGGTTAGACGCCGGCAAGCCCCACAATGACTGATTATCCAACTCCGCCACCTCCCAATGATCTCCAATCGGGCACCTTGGTAAGTTCCGATGCTCGTGGTATCGGAACCATAAGTGACGACCCCACAGAACTAGAACCTTTCGTAGACCCCGGCTACCACTCTGATGACCGCAACTGGGTGCGCTACCGTCCGTCATGGGGCAGCTTCACTCGCATCGTCATAGTCGCCGTCGTCATAATCGCCGCCCTGTTCTGGGCACGAACCCGTGTCTACGCCTGGGTCGACGCCCAAATCACCCCCGCGGGACTCCCAGGTGCCCCCGTCGAGTACACAATCGGTGACGGCGCCTCTCTCAACGACATCGCCGGCGAACTCCACAGCGCCGGCGTCATCTCCAACGCCACCGTGTTCCGATACTGGCTGCGCTGCGAAGGCGAACTCACCCTGATCGGCTTCCTCGGCTGTGACTCAGTCACCCAGGTCGAAGCCGGCGAATACCTGCTCTATAAAAACATGAGCTTTGACGCTGTGCTCGCTGTCCTTGGTCAAGGCCCCGCTCCTGAGGTGTATGAACTCATCACCATCCCCGAAGGACTGCGCTGGAGCGCCACTGCCGAACGCCTACTCCAGGAAAACCCCATCTTTGATCCAGCCGAGCTAGAAGCCGCCTACGTCTCACTGTTCGAACAAGCCCAATACCTCCCCACCGACGCTGAATACCCCAGCATGGAAGGCATGCTCTTCCCCGCCACCTACGACATCCCCGAAGACTTCCTCTCAGACGAATACGGCTTCCTGTTGCGCATGTCTGACGAGTTCGACCGCCGCTACACCGACCTTCTCAACGTCTATGGCATTTCAGAAGAGTTTGAAGACCTCGGCTTAGACGCCTACGACGTCATCATCGTCGCAAGCCTTGTCGAAGAAGAATCACTGATCGAATCCGAACGGCCCAAAATCGCTCGAGTCATCTACAACCGCATGCACGCCGGCGAACGTCTTGACATCGACGCCACCGCCTGCTATGCCGCCAACAAACCCTGCTCAGAGCTGACCTCCGCCGACATCGACAACCCTTCGCCTTGGAACACTCGTGCCGTGCGAGGCCTGCCACCCACGCCAATTTCCGCTCCCAGCGAAGCATCGCTGATCGCCGCTCTGGCACCCGCCGAAGGCAATTGGCTTTTCTATGCCCGCACCGACGAAGGCGGCGTCGCCGGTGCCCACACCTTCACCGCCACAATCGACGAACACATCGAACAAGTACAAATCTGCCGCTCACTCGGCTACTGCTAATGCCCGCTTCTCTCGCCTCGCCAACCTCACGCATTCAATGACCCCCATCCCTAAACGTGTCTGCGCAGTCGTTGGCAACCCTGCTCGCCACTCCCGCTCTCCGGCAATCCACAACGCTGCCTTTGCTGAGGTAGGACTCGACTGGGAGTTCACCAGCTTTGAGTTACCCGTCGGCTCAGGTGCTGCTGCCCTTGATGCCATGCGTGCACTAGACCTTGCTGGACTATCGGCAACAATGCCATTCAAAGCCGACGTTGCCGCCGCTGCTGACGAGGTCTCTGACGACGTAGCCGCTCTCGGCGTAGCCAACTGCATAGTGCCGTTACCCAATGGCAGACTCCGTGCCGAAAACACCGACTCCGTCGGCTTCATCAACGCTCTTAAATCTGACGCCAACTTGTCACCTGAAGGCATTCATGCTGTGATTCTTGGTGGGGGAGGGGCGGCTCGTGCCGTCGTCTGGGCACTAGGCACCAATGGTGCCGCCAAAGTCACCGTCATCAACCGCAGCCCCGAAAACGCCACTACCACCGCCACCCTCGCAGGTTCTGTAGGCGTTACCGGTACCTATGACAACATAAGCAGCGCAGATCTAATTGTTAACGCCACCCCTGCCGGCATGGGAACCGACGACTCGATGCCCTGCGCCCCAGACCTAATTAGCTCATCTCAAGTCGCAATTGAGCTCATCTATGAGCCTCTCGAAACGCCGTGGCTCAAAGTACTGCGTGCCCAAGGAGTCCAAGCCCACAATGGGCTGTCGATGCTCGTCCACCAAGCCGCCGCAGCTTTTGAACTCTGGACAGGCATTCCCGCCCCCGTCGACACAATGAAAGCCGCCGCCACCTCCTAACAACCCACGTTTTCCCACAACCCCTCTACCTATCCCCTTATACTTTCGGGGTGTTTCATTACATATGGGATTGGGTGGTTCTAAGCGTTGCCATAGTTGCCATCGGAACACTCAGCATTAT
>JAAXHB010000146.1 GCA_012271125.1 Actinomycetota bacterium
CCGTTGATGATCCATTCGTCGCCGTCTTGGGTGGCTTTGGTGGCGAGGCCGGCGAGGTCTGAGCCGGAACCGGGTTCGCTGAAGAGCTGGCACCAGCGTTGTTCGCCGGTGAACATGGGGCGCAGGAAGCGGTGCTTTTGTTCGTCGGTGCCGTGGGTGACGATGGTGGGGCCGCCGAGGTTGAAGAAAAACGTTTGTGGCTCAGGGGGGGCGGCGCCGGCGGCTCTTAGCTGGGACTCGACAAGTTGGTTGAGCTGGGGTCTTAGGCCGAGGCCGCCGAAGCCGACGGGGAAATCGACCCAGGCGAGGCCGGCGTCGTAGCGGTGGCCACGGAACTCGGTGGCGTCTTCTTTTGTGGGATCGTGGGCGGCGAGGAGGGCGTCGATGGCGGCTTGGACTTGCTGTGTCTGGGGGTCTGTTTTGTTCTCTGTCATACCCGCTCCGTAAAGTTCTGAGAGCACTGGCGCGTTACTCGTTGCACTAGTGGCCGCATGAGAGATTGTCTAGCGCATTCTGGCATGCTTGTAGTCGTCAGTGTCATAGGCGCTGAATATACTCAGCTTGAGTTATAGGAGAAGCTATGAAAATACATTCACTTCAGCATTTGTTAAGTGTTACCGAGGAGTGCTTCGGTGACATCGAGGGGCTGTGCGGCGATCTGTCCGACGACGAGTGGCAGGTTCAGTCGTTGTGTCCGGATTGGAATGTGCGCCAGTGTTTGGGGCATGCCGTTGGCGTGGAGGACGCCTTGCGGGGTTGGGAGATCAGCTCTGAGACGATGCCTGCGTTTGAGCGGATGACGGGGTTGACTGAGGAGTCGGTGACGATGACTGCTGGCGAGTTTGGCGAGCGCACGGCTGCGATTTTTGGCGAGCGACGGGCTGAGCTAGCGGCCTTGAGCGACGACGACTTGATGCGCGAGTCTTTTACGCCGGTTGGGGTTCAGGCGTTTGGGCGGTTCTGGGCGATTCGTATTTTTGACATGTGGGTGCATGTGCGTGACTGCACGATTCCGCTGGGACGAACGACCGATGACCACACCGGCGCTGCGGCGATCACCCTTGAGGAGGTGGAGGGTTCGATTGGTTACATCGTCGGCAAGAAAATCGGACTGCCTGATGGGATGTCATTGCGGGTGGATGTGACAGGGCCGCTTGCACGTCAGATCGGCGTGGTGGTGGAGGGGCGTGCTTCGGCTGTTGATCCTGGGTCGTTGGAGGCACCGGATGTGGTGTTGACGGCTGATTCGACGACTTTGATAATGCTTGCCTGCGGGCGGATTGATCCGCAGGAAAAGATTGATTCGGGTGAGATTTCTTGGTCGGGTAACGACGAGTGGGGCGAGAAGGCAGCACGCAACCTCGCCTTCACAATGTGATTGCGTGACTTGGTGATTGCGTGACTTGCGATGTTTGTGTCAGTTCGTCGGCGGTCAAAGTGAGTGGGCATCATGACTGAAAGGCACATGGTTGACCTGAACAAGATTCCGAAATCGTCGCATGACCCTGTCCTTATGCCGTTGTATGTCGCGGAGGATCAAGTCGTCGATGAAAAAACGGCAGCAGCCTTTAATGGGCAGATTGGGCGGCTTGATTATGACGTTGTAGAGGAGTTGGCGGTTGGATGTCCACCTGTTGATGAGAATCGCATCAAAAACGGTTGGGATATACGTACCAGTTATCGAGGCTTTGATCTAGACGCGATTAAGGCTGCTATTGCCGATGACCTTGCCGGTGGGGTGACCTCGATTGAACTGGACCTGGATTGGGGTTCGATTCGGAGTCGCAGGAGCCATGCCTTGGAGAAGGTGCTAGAGCCGGTGGATTTTGCTGAGGTGCCGGTTTCGCTGGGCCCACATGACGATGTTGATTTGGCTAAGGCATTAGTGGATTTAGCCAAAGAGCGGGGCACGCCGTTAGCGGCGGGAAGTTGTTTGGGAATTGATCCGATAGGCAACCTTTATAGGGGTGGTGAGGTGAGCTCAAGCACTGACATCGCCAAGATGAAGCGTGCCATTGATGAGGCGGATGGGTTCTGGGAGGGTGACGTTTTGCCTATGTGCGTCGACGTGGTGACGCTGCGCGAGAATGGTGCGACCTGGGTTCAGTGTCTTACGTCTGCTTGCTATGCGGCGAGCGTGTATTTTCCGAAGTGGTTCATAATGCAAGGCGGGAAGGGTGTTTCGGCTGGTTCGTCATCGTTTATGTCTTTTCGGCTCCCGGCTGAGCCGGATCAGATTAAAACAATTGCGTTTTTGCGGGCAGTTCGGATGCTTTGGTATGAGGTGCTGACCAGGCCGCTAGGGGTGAGCTCGCCGGCAGCGCAGTATCAGCATGTGGTGACGATTCCATCGCCGGTTAATGACAAGTTGGTTTCGGGCGGAGAGCTGGGTTCAAGTGGAGAGTCAGGTTCAGAGGCGGTACAAGATGAGGGTCGGTGGGCTGGTGTGATGGGTGGAACGTCTGCGGCTTTAGCGGCTGGTGTTGGCGGAGCTGATGCCATCACGGTGACCCCTACCGGTCGCGCAGGTCGAGGAGGAGCACTCGGTGACGACTTAGGCAGACGACTAGCACGAAATACGCACCATTTGTTGCTACAGGAAGCGCATGTGAACGCCACGACGGATCCGGCTGCGGGTTCCTATGCCATTGAGTGCTTCACCCAAGAGCTTTACAAAGCAGGAGTTGCCAAGCTCACTGCTGAATTTCAGCGGTCAAGTGAAAGCCGAGCTGACTATTTGGATGGCACTGGCGGGAATGGGCGGCTGTGAACAATGAGTGGCATGAACGCTGAATTGCAACAACGAGTGCAACGCATTGCTAAGCGGCGTAGCTCGGTTTGGCTATACACCGCTATTCGCTGGTTTGTGGCGGTGGTTGCGTTTCGCTATTTCAAGGTGCGTTATCGGGGTGCAAAAAACCTCAACATTGATGGGCCGGTGATTATTGCGCCAGTGCATCGCTCGCACCTAGATGCACCGTTGATTGGTGGGTTGTGTAAGCGGCGGTTTCGGTCTTTGGCAAAAGAGGGGTTGTTCCCGAATCGTCTCGCGACTCTATTTATGGCGTCGATTGGAGCGTTTCCAGTACGGCGAGGCGAAGCGGACATCAAGTCGTTGCGCACTGCGGCTTCGATTTTGAAATCCGGTGAGCAGATGGTGGTGTTTCCTGAAGGGACTCGACAGAGCGGCCCGATTGTGAAAGAAATTTTCGACGGGGTGAGCTATTTGGCATCACGAACCATGGCGGCGATAGTGCCTGTTGGAATTGCCGGAACTGAAGAGGCGATGGGGTCTGGGCGCAAGTTGCCGTTGCGTGCGCGGGTGGCGATTGTGGCGGGTGAGCCGATCCGTCCAGAGAGCGAAACCATGAGCCGGGTTCAGCTGACAGAGTTGTCGCAGAAAGTGCGAGACAGTTTGCAGAAAGCGTTTGATCAAGCGCAGAGTCTGCGTAGCTAAGCGGTTTGCGAAGTTAGCCTCAGAAGCGATGGGTGCCAAGATTACGCTGTCAGCCGATGGCACACTGAACGTGCCCGAGGTGCCGTCGATTCCTTATGTGGAAGGCGACGGGATTGGCGTTGACATATGGCCTGCGGCTCGTTTAGTGCTTGATGCAGCTGCTCAAAAATATGGGCGCAGCGTGGACTGGGTGGAGGTTTTGGCAGGTGAAAAGGCATACACCGAAACCGGTGACTGGCTGCCTGCTGACACGATCCAGTCCTTTGAAGAGCATCTAATCGGCATTAAAGGCCCGTTGACCACGCCGGTGGGGGGAGGGTTCCGCAGTCTCAATGTGGCGATACGCCAAATCATGGATCTGTATGTGTGTTTGCGTCCGGTGCGGTGGTTTAAGGGGGTGCCCTCGCCGGTGAAGGAACCGCAGCTGGTGAACATGGTCATTTTTCGTGAGAACACCGAAGACATTTACGCCGGGTTAGAGGTTGAGTCTGAAACGGCTGAGGCAAAGCGACTCATTGAGTTGTTACATGATGCTTTTGGTTGGGAAATTCGCGCAGATGCAGGTGTTGGCATAAAGCCGATTTCAAAGTTCGGCTCGCACCGTTTGCAGCGAGCGGCGCTGCAGCACGCGGTTCGTCAAGGGCGCAAGCGGGTGCATTGGGTTCATAAGGGCAACATCATGAAGTTCACCGAGGGGGCGTTTCGCAATTGGGGTTATGAACTGGTGCGTGAAGAGTTTTCCGATGTGGCGGTGGCTTGGGAGGACTGCGGTGGTGACCCGGGCGACAAGATTTTGGTGCAAGACGCCATAGCCGACATTGCGCTGCAGCAAGTGCTGACACGGCCTGCTGAGTTTGAGGTGATAGCCACTATGAACCTCAACGGCGACTACATCTCCGATGCTTTGGCAGCCCAGGTGGGAGGGATCGGAATTGCGCCTGGGGCGAACATCAACTATGTGACCGGTCACGGGGTGTTTGAAGCCACGCACGGCACCGCTCCGAGATATGCCGGTCAGGACAAGGTGAACCCGTCGTCGGTGTTGTTGTCGGGGGCGTTGATGTATGAACACATCGGCTGGCAGGACTGCGCCGATGACATCATCAATGCTGTTGAGGCGACGATCAGCGACGGCGTCGTCACTTATGACTTCGCACGTCTGATGGATGATGCCACTGAGGTCAAGTGCTCTGAATTCGCGTCGGCAATAGTGGACCGCCTCTAGGTCTTGTCACTTAGTTCTGAGCTGAGCCCTGAGCCGACTAAGGCGGGGGTGTATAGGCGGGGGTTGCGACTGATTGTTCGCTCGCTGCGGGCTCATCCATGGTCGCATTTAGTGGCGATGATTGGTGCCTGCGGGTTTGTGCTGGCAACTGTTGGTTTCGCATGGGTGCTTGGCTGGGTCACCGATGAAATAATTCTCAAAGCCGGAGATGGGGAAGCTGGCGTGGACGGCTCACAGCTTTGGGTAGCGGCAGCAGCAATGATCAGCGTTTCTTTCGCTGGTGGGCTGTCTGTGGTGGTGCGGCGCTGGTATCTGCAGATGGCGGCGCTTCGCACCCAGCGTGATTGGCGGCGTGATCTGTTGCACCGATATTTGGATCTGCCGTTGCGGTTCCATCGAAGTCGCCCAGCGGGGGAGTTGCTGGCACACGCTGATGCGGATTTGGAAACTGCGTCGATGGTGTTGCAGCCGTTGGCGTTTTCTTTGAGCGTGGTGTTGCTGGTGTCGGTGGCGCTGGTGACGTTGCTGGTGATTCATCCATTGTTGGCGTTGATTGCGTTGGTGTTGTTTCCGGCTTTGGCAGTCATTAGTCAGATTTACACCAAGTTGGTGGTTGCGCCCTCCGCTGTGGTTCAAGAGCGGGTGGGGGAAGTGTCGGCAGTTGCTCATGAGAGCTTCGACGGAGCTGTGGTGGTGAAGACCTTGGGTCGTGAGGCCCAGGAAGTGCAGCGCCTTGCGGATGCGTCTGAGTTGTTGCGCGCTGAGCGAATTCGGGTGGGACGGATGCGTTCAACTTTTGAGCCTTTGATTGACGCACTGCCGACAGTTGCGACAGTGGTGTTGGTTCTTGTGGGGGCGTGGCTTGTTGACTCAGAATCGGTTAGCGCAGGTGAAATTGTGTTAGCGGCGACGCTGTTTTCGGTGTTGGCGATACCGCTTCGAATCGTTGGATATTTCTTGGAGATGTTGCCGCGGTCGGTGGTGTCGCTGGATCGGGTCAACGCAGTCATGGATTTGGAAGTGCCCGCTGAGTCAACAGGAGCAGCGGGCTTGCCGGATGGCCCGTTGTCGTTGGCGGTGGCAGACCTTGTGGTTTCACATGGGACTCACAGAGTGCTTGACGGCGTGACATTGGACGCCAAAGCGGGTGAGACCATTGCTCTAGTTGGCTCCACAGGTTCGGGCAAGTCCACCTTTTTTGAAGCCATCGCGGGTTTGATCGATTATGAGTCCGGCTCGATTGCCGTAGGTGGGGTGCCATTAGAGCAGATTGACACAGAGCAACTGCGGGACTCGGTGGCGTTGGTGTTTCAGGAGTCGTTTTTGTTTGCCGACACGATTGCTGAAAACATTGCCTTAACCGGCAGTGGTGGCGCGCATGTGGCAGCGGCAGTAGAAGCGGCGGCTGCTGATGATTTTGTAGAGCAGTTAAGCGACGGGTATGAGACGGTGGTTGGCGAACGAGGGGTGACCTTGTCAGGTGGGCAGCGTCAACGAATTGCGCTGGCGCGGGCGTTGTTGCGCTCACCGCGGCTGTTGTTGCTTGATGATGCAACCAGCGCGGTTGATCCAGTTGTTGAGGGTCGAATTTTGGACAATTTGCGTGAAGGGTTGAAGGCAACGACGCTGGTGGTGGCGCATCGCTTGTCGACTATTGAGTTGGCTGATCGTGTGGCGTTTTTGGCAGACGGACGCATCGCTGCGGTTGGGACACATTCAGAACTGCTGGAACTTGAGGATTATCGCTCCCTGGTGCGTGCATATGAGCAGGTGGCGGCATGACCGATCACACGACATCCGGTTCCTCGCCGACGACCACGGCAACTGTCGACGCGTCCATTGCTGATGAATTAGATGCCGTTGAAGATGTCCGCTTGCTAACCGTGCTGCGGCGAGGCTTGGCGGTCAGTCCGGCTTTGCGCAAAGGAGTCGTCGGCACTGCAGCTATGGCGGTTGGCGCAGCCGTCGGACATTTGATTGTCCCCGTTTTGATCCAACAAGTCCTGGATCGTGGCGTCGTCGGCGAACAGGGCTATCAGCCTTCGGTGGTTTTGACTCTGTGTATCGCTGCGCTGTGCGTTGCAGTCGTTGTTGCTGTGATCAGTCGAGTGGCATACATCCGGCTTGTCAAAACTTCAGAAGAAGTCCTGCTTGATTTGCGGGTCAAGGCCTTTGAACACATTCATAAGTTGAGCTTGGCGTCGCACACCGAAGCCCGAAAAGGTGTGCTGGTGGCGCGGGTGACCAGCGACGTTGAAACGCTTGCTCGGTTTGCGCAATATGGGGCGATTTCGTGGATTGTTAATTCCACGCTGATTATTGCGACTTTGGTTGCGATGGCGTTTTATAGCTGGTTGCTCACGCTGGTTGTGGTGACGACGTATTTGCCGTTGTTGCCGTTTTTGCGTTGGGTTCAACGACGGCAATTTGTTGCTTATGGGCGGGTGCGAGACCGGGTGGCTGACACGATGGGTCACACCCGCGAGGCTGTGACCGGAGCGGCGGTGATTCGTGCTTACGACTATGCCGAGCCGATGCGTCGCCGGCTTGATAGCGCTGTTGATGAGCAGTGCCGGGCGCAGCTCAATGCGCATATTTGGTTCACGATTTTGTTGCCTGTGGTGGATTTGGTGTCGTCGATTGCTTTGGCATTAGTTGTGGTGCTTGGAGTGAATCAGATTGCGGGGCTGGGGTTGGCTGCTGGTGAGCTGGTGGCACTGGTGTTTTTGGTGAGGATGTTGCTCAATCCGGTGTCAGAAATCGGTGACGTTATGGATCAGACGCAGACGGCTTTGGCGGGCTGGTGGAAGATTTTGCGGGTGCTTGATTTGCCGGTGGAGGTTGCTGAGCCGTCTGCGGTGACGGCTAAGTCGTTGCCTGCTGGGCCGTTAGGGGTGGAGTTTGTCGAGGTTGGGTTTGCTTATCGCACCGGTCCGCCGGTGCTGCACGATGTCAATGTCACCATTGAGGCGGATTCCAACGTGGCGATAGTTGGCGAGACAGGTTCGGGTAAGACGACGTTCGCTCGTCTAATCACTCGCTTGGCAGACCCAACCGACGGGGTTGTAGAGGTAGCGGGAGTTGGTTTGCATCAGGTTGATCCGACCTCGCGGCGACGTTGTTTGAGGATGGTTCCCCAGGATGGGTTCTTGTTTGACACGACTGTTGAGGAGAACATTTGCTTTGGCCGTCCTGATGCGACCAGCGACGACGCCTCGGCTGCGATTGATGTTCTCGGCTTGCGGGACTGGGTGAGCGGGTTGCCTGATGGCGTGGCGACTCGAGTGGGTGAGCGTGGCGGGCGTTTGTCGGTGGGGGAGCGTCAGCTTGTGGCGTTGATCCGAGCACAGGTCGCTGATCCTGGGTTGTTGGTGTTGGATGAGGCAACTTCCGCGGTTGATCCTGAGACAGAGCAGGCGTTGGCATTGGCGTTGGCACGGGTTGCTGAGGGGCGCACGACGATTTCGGTTGCGCATCGTCTTAGCACGGCTGAGCGTGCTGATGTGGTGCTGGTGTTTGACAAGGGCCGCATTGTTGAGCGGGGTGCTCATGATGAACTGGTGGAAGCTGGTGGGGTGTATTCAAGGTTGTATGAGTCTTGGCAAGGCGCAGTAATGGAAGACGCCGGCGTAAGGGCTTAACGGTGGTGTTTGGGTAAGGCGGTATTTTTGAGGTATGAATGAACCAGTTCGAGTAGCGGTAACAGGAGCAGCGGGACAGATCGGCTACAGCCTTGTATTTCGTATCGCAGCGGGTGAGATGCTTGGTGCGGATCAGCCGGTCATCTTGCAGTTGTTGGAGATTCCGCCGGCGATGGGTGCCTTGGAGGGTGTGGCGATGGAGCTGGAGGACTGCGCTTTTGACCTGCTCGCCGGCATGACCTTGAACGACGATCCACGCCAGGCTTTTGAAGGGGTCAATGTTGCCATGTTGGTAGGGTCACGCCCACGCAGCAAAGGCATGGAGCGTTCGGATTTGCTCGAAGCCAACGGTGCGATCTTCACAGTGCAGGGTCAAGCCCTCGCCGATGGTGCAGCTGATGATGTGCGAGTGCTGGTGGTCGGTAATCCTGCCAATACCAACTGTTTGATAGCGATGCGCAATGCGTCAGGTGTGCCTGCGGAGCGGTTTAGCGCGATGACTCGATTGGATCACAATCGTGCCAAGGCGCAGCTGGCTGAGCGGTTGGGTGTGCCGGTTAGTGATGTGCTCAAGATGACGATCTGGGGGAATCATTCCGCTACGCAGTATCCAGATGTGTTCAACTGCGAAGTCCACGGACAGAGCGCTGCTGGGCAAGTTGATGAGGCTTGGATTTCTCAAGACTTCATTCCCAAGGTGCAACAGCGTGGAGCGGCGATTATTGAAGCGCGGGGAGCGTCGTCGGCTGCTTCGGCTGCGAATGCGGCGATAGGTCATGTGCGTGACTGGGTGTTGGGAACGCCAGAGGGTGATTGGGTGTCGATGGCGGTGTGCTCTGAGGGGAGTTATGGAGTGCCGGAAGGGTTGATCTCGTCGTTTCCGGTGACGTGTGTTGATGGGGTATGGGAAATTGTTGACGGTTTGGATATCAACGGCTTTTCGCGGGCTCGCATTGATGCTTCTGTGGCGGAACTCGCTGAAGAACGTGACACTGTTGAGTCGCTGGGCTTGTTAGGCGGCTAGCCAGTCGGTTAACCACGATCCAAACCATCTTTCCTGAGCTGTCTTCGCTTAATTCGTTGGTGGTGCTGAGTCATGCCGGAGCTACCTGAGATAGTTGCCCACGCCGAACGGCTAAATGAGTCCTTTGCTGGTAAGACCCTGAAGCGGTTCATTCCGTTGCATATCAGTGCCCTTAAGAATCTTGATCCCTCACCTGAATCTGCTCACGGACTTGCCCTTAGCAGCACTGGATATCGAGGCAAATACCTGCTGTTGAGTTTCGGTGATGGTGACTGCACGTTCATTGTTCATTTAATGCAAGGTGGACGCTTGCGACCGGACGCAGCTCAAAAGCCTCGCCCACGCAATGGGTTAGCTCGCTGGACTTTCGATGACGACACTGCTTTGTTATTGACCGAAGCAGGCACCGAAAAGCGAGCCGGCGTGTGGCTGAGCTCAGATGGTCAGTCAGATCAGTTTGAAGGGCTGGGACCTGACGCAGACAAGATCACTTGTGACGAGTTGGCCGAGCGGCTTGGCATGGTCAATGAACGCATTCATGGGTTCTTACGTCACCAGTCGAACTTGGCGGGGATAGGACGACTTCTGGCCAATGAGGTTTTGTATGAGGCGCGGCTGTCACCGTTTGCAATGTCAGCCAAGCTCGACGATGATGACATTGATCGGTTGCATGAAGCCATTGGGTCGATGATGACGAGAGCTCTTGACGCCGAGCGGGAGCTGTCCGACATAGGGCCGTCTAAAGATCGTCCGAGTGATGTTCACCATCGGGTAGGGGAGCAGTGTCGACGATGCGAAGACACGATTCGCTCGGTGGAGTATCGGCGTTACACGATTGCGTATTGTCCGACTTGTCAGACCGGCGGCAAGGTCTTGGCCGACAACACCACCAGCCGCTTCCTCAAGTAAGCGCCTTAAGTCGTCCCGAAAACTCCTAACTTCTCCAGGGTTTCACGGGCAGCGATCAGCAGCGACACATCTCCCTCTAGGCGGAGCGTGCCTTCCAGAAAGGCCTTTTGAGCCGATAGCTCGCCTTGAGCTATAGCTGTTGCCGTTGTCAGGTCTGAGTGAAGGGCAACCTTGCTGATGTCATTGTTGCTGATGTCGTCGTCGGCTTGTCCGATGCTTGCCGTTGCTAATGGAGGTTCGATGCGCACATGCCAAATCGCGTCGCCACCGTTGTCACCGGCATTGTTGATGTTGTCGTCATCGTCAGCATCGTTGCCATCATCAATGCCATCGTTAATGACATGATGCTCGATCACCAACGGCTCAACATCGTCGTCTAAAGCGTGCTTGGCAAGGCATTCATTTAGGTGGTGCACCCACACAGGACTGAATAACTCCACGATGGGAATGGTAGGGGTTCTAATGTGAGGGGTCTTGGTGAGTTTTTTGGGCAAGGATTTTGGGCGGCCGCGGGCGGGGGACCTGGTGGCGGGGTTTTCGGTTGCGTTCGTGGCCATACCCCAGGCGCTTGCCTATGCGGAGTTGGCGGGATTGCCGGCGAAGATCGGCTTGTATGCGGTGGCCTTGCCGTCTTTGCTGGCGGCAGCGTTTGTGTCGTCTCGCTATTTACAGACGGGACCGGTGGCGCTGACATCGCTTCTGACCTTTGGTGCGTTGTCGACGATGAGCGCTGCTCAGGAAAACGTGAGCAACTACATTGCTTTGGCGGCATTGTTGGCCTTGATGGTGGGGGTCATACGGGTTTTGCTGGGCGTGGCACGGCTTGGGCGGGTCGCATACCTGTTGTCTGAGCCGGTGACGGTTGGGTTCACCGCGGCGGCGGCTGTGTTGATAGTTGCGTCGCAGTTTCCTCGAGTCGTTGACATTGATATAGGCGAGCGCGGCGTGTTGGAAGGTGCTTGGCATGCAGTGCGAGGGTTCGCGGACTGGAACTGGGTGGCGGTCTTGTTTGCTGTGGCAACGGTTGTGTTGACGCTTTCAAGTCGCTGGATACACAAGCTCTTTCCAGGGG
>JAAXHB010000016.1 GCA_012271125.1 Actinomycetota bacterium
CCTTGAGCACAGACCTCAACCTCGTCGACACACTCAACAAGCGCATCAAGCGAATCGCCCCACGAAAAATCGTCGACAGGGGAATTAGCTAATTGCCCCCCCCCCGCGAGCCTCCTGCGCCCCAACAGACACGGTGATCCCAGCAACCATCACAGCCGCCAACACCACCGATTTAAACATTCCAAACATCCCTTAACAATCCCCCCCCCCCACCCAGATATAACACAATCGAGTGTGGGTGCCGGTTGAGCAACGGTGCGCTAGATAGGTGGGGGCGGAGACGGCAGCACGCACCCTCCTCCCCCTGATTGTGCGCACTACCGCTCCGCTTTTGGCTGGGAAATCACCACGAGTCCCGGCCAAATCTGAACGCTAGTTGTCTTGACACTACCGCCTAGACATTGTCTAGAGGGTCATTTACCTCGATTCGTTGTCAAGAGACTCCAGCGGCACCAAGCTCACCGACACCAGCGGCGGTGTCACCGGTTGCACGAAGCGCAGTCCCATGACCCCGTGATCATGTCCGCATGGGCTGACCAGATTGTCGACGTCAAGATCGTCAGAGCTGTCTGCCACCACTATGCGCACTTTGCCGTTGGTGTCGACTTGGGCGTATTGGTTGTCGATGAATCCGCGTCCGTTGGCGTAGCCGGCAAGGTTTTCCATCCAGTGGTTGCATAGCTGAAAGTTCCAGTGTTGACAAGCTGGCTCGTCGAACTCCACGACTAGTGCTTTGCCTGATTCAAGCTGCCAGTATCCGAACTCGAAGTGCCGGTCATCGGGTGAGCCGCCGATGCTTTCATACACCTCAGGTGTTAGCTGCAGCTGGTTAGGTCGGCTGCGCAGGTCCTCGGTCCAGCGTCCGTAGTCGCTCACGATGCCGACCATCATCTGTCCCGCTATTGCCAAACGTTCAGCCATGTCATCGGGTTCAGGCACCAGCGGTTGCTTGTGTGCATCCAGGCAGACGATAGCCAGCCACGGCGGAGACTGCGTGTTGCGATCCTCATAGACGACACGACCCATCAGCTCACGGGTTTGAGGCGTCATCGGAAACCAGACTTCGCCATCACCTGGGTCGTCAACGGAGAGCACGAAGTCAATGTGATCGTTGTCGGGGCTTAGCTCGCTGAGCACGAAGCTGTGCGGTGTGTGGGCACGGTTCGGGTTGAATGTCTCGAGCATTGCCTCGGCTTGGGTATCTACCTCAAAAGCGCCGGCGTTTTTTGGGATGGGCGGGCTCCATGCAGACAGGTGCGTGTAGACGTTGCCGGTTCGTCCTGTAACTCGATACCGGTAGCGAGGATCAACAGGCACGACGATGTGATCCTGATTGGGCGACTGCACTGCGTGACCGCCGTAACGAGGCGGCGGGATGAGACGAATTGGCTGGGGTGAACGTCCTGGAGTGCGCCGTTCAATTGAACGCCCTGAGACCATTTGCACTATTCGAGTGAGGTAGCGAAACCCTTCTACGAGATCGCCATGGTTGCCTTCGGGTGCTTGACGGGCGACGATGCCGCCAGCAGTTCGTAGAGCTTCGCAGAAGTCGTCCCAGGCGCTGCCGTCAACGAGCCGCTTCTCTCGCAATTTGCTCACTTCGTCTGGTAAGCCGGCACCGTTATCACCTGTGGAACCTGTCATGTCATCCGCTGAGCCCACCATAGGCAGACTCTAGTTTCACATTCCCAATGTCTGGCAAGTCAGTAAGTACCTCCCATTAAGCTTGGTGCGTCATAATTTCAAGGTTTGTTCCGCTAGCTCGAACTTCCTTTCTGTTTGTATGTGTTTTCGTAACTCAGTCATTGTTAAACGCTGACCCTTTACACGATTACAGGATGAACAAAGTAATTGCAGATTCTCATCAGCATCCAAACCTCCTTTTGCGCGTGGAACGATGTGGTCAAGATCAAAATCATCAAAATATTTTGGACGATCACAGCCTGGGCAGGGACGACGTTCACCTTTACCGAGTTCGTGCCAACGAATGACCCTGATACGAGGCGACCTAACTGGTCGATCTGGATCTGTGCGCTTTGGTGGTCCAGGAGGCAAATGCACTGTTGGAAGCCCTTCACGAAATCCGTCAAGGTCGACATTATGCGCCGCTGTGTCAGACACATCCTGCAGTCGCTTTAAGGTGATTCCGACCGCTGTTTCGTCGATATCAACCCCCGCCCACTGCCTACCCAGTCGCTCTGCAGCGACCATAGCGGTGGCACACCCACAAAATGGGTCAAGAACCATATCCCCCTCATTACTACTTGCCTTAATTATTCGCTCGAGCAGGTCTAGTGGTTTCTCCGTTGGCCAGCCAGTTTTCTTGGTCGAGAAGCTCTTAAGCATTTCAGAATGCAACTCATCACCACTGTGACAATTCCATGTGTCCTCAATGGGGAAACCTTTGCCAGTCGGCTTTTTTCCGTCTCGACGAACGTAGTCCTCGGGGTATGGCAAGTACTCCTTATTGAATTTCTTGAACGCTGCGTGACTACGGACGTAATAAAGAAGTGTGTCGTGGTTACGTATCCAACCCCGCTTCTGGGTCTTGTAGCCACTAACCCAACCAATCCTCCAAATTATTTCATTTCGAAAATTTAGTGAACCAAAAACACAGTCAAGCAACTGCTTGAGATAGTGAGCTGCGTGTGGGTCACAGTGCAAATACAAACTTCCATCAGGTTTCAGTATTCGATGGCATTCCTGCAGACGAAGTGCCATGAACGTTAGATATGCCTGCATGGAGTCCCCTGCTGTCAGACCCCCCCCCGGACTGTGTAATGCATAGCGGGGTCTGCCGCTTCTTGGAGTTCAGCCCACTCTTCTTTGACATCATCCATAGACCAAATGTCTTCGAATTTTGCTCCTTCAGCATCAGAACCAAGTGGGGCGTGATAATTCCTTTTAGTGTTGAAGGGCGGATCTAGGTAAATCAGATCGACACACTCTGAGTTAATACCACGCAAAATGGGAAGATTGTTATCAATCCATAGCGTCCGGTTTAGGAAATTTGGCTTGCCTGTAACAGCACCAGAACCTTCCATTGAGGTGAGCTTAGTGATTGGGGCTTGTCTAGTCGTTGCCCTTTACAAGCGCTATTTGTGCCATTTCGGCAGCGGCGTTGGACACCAAGAGTCCTCTGCCGATCTGTGATGGTGCCTCGAAACGTGGCGGCAAGGTCACACCCAGCAAGTCACCGTCGAGCGGACCGGGACGCAAAAGCACACCGCTGCGGCAAGCTCGCATTTCGCTGAGCCAATGCCCATAAGAGGAGCGCAGCCGATCTGCGGTCGTTGCCGCAATGATCAGTTCATGATGCTCCCCGCCTTGGTATGAATTAGACGCCAACCGTTGCAAGATCGTGTCGTCGTTGTCGTGGCAACGCTCGGCGTCATCGATTAAGAGCACACGCCAACGTCTTGCATCCGCGAACGATGATTCATCGTGTTCGGCTTGTGCCGAGGTTTCTGGCAGGTCACGCGCAGCGATGGCGTCGATTTCAAGTTGCTCCGATAGCTCACATCGAGCGGTGTTTGACACCACTAGGACTTCTATGCCGGCTCGTTGAGCTGCCATCCCAATCACCGACAGCGTTGAGGTGCGGCCGCTTCGAGGGGGACCTAGCACTACAGCGTGTTCGCCCATGTAGAGGGTGATGCCGGTGGCTTTCAAGGTTGAGTCGCTCAATGCAATTTGGAGCCGAACCGACTTGTCGTCACTAGCCGCACCGACTGGTAAATCATCGGCGTGAACCTCATTTGGCAACACGCCGATCTGATGGGGTGCCTGCTGTGGGTGTTCTGTGACATTTATGTCGGCAACGGTGAAGCTGTCTTGTGACCTTTGAGCTAGCTGATTAGAAGAGATGTTGCCCTCATCGGGAAGGGCTACCTGTAGCTCTAGTCCGCTGCGAGCATCTATGGCACGACCTGCTGGGAGCTTTGAGAAGTCAGTTCGCACACCGAAGCGCAACCCGTCGCCTATTTCTGCCGTGTTGTGCAACAGCACCATGCCGGCCGACGCGGTCAGCTCGGCAGGCAAATTCGCGGCTCTGCTCACGCTGGCTATTACCACGACTCCGGCGGAGGGTCCTTGAGTCCAGATGCGTGATAAAAGTCGATGCGGTTCTGGGTCAGTTACTAGGTCGTGAACTTTGGTGAGGGCACCTAAGTCATCGATTACCAACACAATCTGAGACGGAGGGTCTGGCTGAGGTGAGGGTGACGGATTGGGATGTGGATTTGGCGACTGGACTGGCTTGCTAGCCGGCGAGCTTTCTAACGCACGGCGATTGCTGATGGTATCTACAAGAAAACGCAGCAGGCGGATGCGGCGTTCGGTTTCGGTGCTGTGGGCAACCGTCCCGACCTGGGGCAAACACTCCAGTGATTTGAGTGCTCCGCTGTTGAGGTCGATTCCATACACGTGGAGATCGCTGGAGTTTTTGCACTGATCTAATACGACCGAACAAAGCGTGGTTGTCTTACCTGATTTCGGACCGCCCACTACAACCAAATGACCTTGAGAGGGACTCCAGCCGCTTACATATTGGCGTTGCCGTTCTGGATCGTCTACCAGCCATGCGGCGGCATTATCTGACCGTCCAGAGTCGATGTTCTTTGAGGGGTGAGTAAGTAGCTCAGAGCGACTTAAGGAGTCAGGCAGAGGCTCCGGCCATGGTGAGCGCACAGGCAAGGCGTCGCCGTATGCGCTAACCACGCAGTCCACGATCTTGGTGAGATCGCTGCGCACATCGACGGATAGGGAGTCCATCTTGCGTGAATCGGTGCTTGTATCAAGCATTTCGCACAGAACCCTCTATAGGTACAGAGCCATTTAGCGAATAACTGCAAAGCACTTTTGCCCGAAACTCGTTGTTGGGAACTTCTGAAGGCTCACTTACTAGGGCGCATTGGAACGCCTTGAGTTCATCGGGCCCGAACTTTGCCCAGGCATAGCCGGGACGTTGTCGGGGAATGTTGGCGGCTTCGGGCGAGCCGATGATGTCGACGGAGTCATTGCGATCTGTGACCCGCAGGGCAATGCGTGTGGAGGTGTTGGCGCGGATGTCCTCGGTGATAACTCCGGCTGGGCGTTGCGTGGCAAGGATTAGATGCACTCCAAGGCTGCGCCCACGTTGAGCAATGCCAACTAGCGACGACAGGAAGTCAGGCAGTTCCGCTGCCAAGGTTGCGAACTCGTCAACAACTACCACTAGGCGCGGTAGTGGATTAGCCCGCAGGTCGTCCGCACGATCAGGGTCAGCTACAAAATCTTCGCTGTTTAGCCCATCTAGAGCGGCAAGGTCTTCTACGCCTAGCGCTCGAAGGCGCTCCTCCCTGTAGCGAAGCTCAGCCTCTAGGCACACCAGCGCACGCTGCGCCAGACGATTGTCAAGGTCGGTCACTAGTCCAGCCACGTGTGGCAAATCCGCGCAGCAGTCAAAGGCTGCGCCGCCCTTGTAATCAACTAGCACAAACGCCAAATGCTCAGGCGATGTGTTCAGCGCCAGCCCTGCCACCAAAGACCGCAAGAGCTCTGACTTGCCTGAACCGGTTGTGCCTCCAACAAGCAGGTGTGGCCCATCGGCAACGAGGTCAAGCATTACTGGGCCTGTGCCATCGACACCGATGGGGGTTCTCAAGCTGCGACGACTATTAGACCAGTGCCGCTTAACCACCTCAGGGCTTAGCTGAGAGCCAAAGTCAACTAGCTCCAGCAAGCTCACACGATTTGGTATCTGTGTAGTGGCGTCATGATGTTCTGGGTCGTCGAGGCGAGCTAAACCAGCTGCGGCCTTAGCAGCGGTAGCGACAGACATTCCCCAACCATCAACTGATTCGAGGGCAGCAGATGTCTTTGGATTGACAAGCCTTAGCTCGCCAGCAATATGGCGAACCTCCACGACAGTGGTGCAGTCCGCCGGTAAATCATTGGCGTCGTCCACCAGCACGATTACCGAGAGCCGTTCAAGACCCAACGCCACCCGACCTGGAGCAGATCGCCCTATGAGCGCATTAGCGCCGTCGACTACTAGCAAGCGTGATCGGTTTGACTTCTCAACCTTTAGGGCTTCTACGACGTTGACAGCTGGCTCAGCTTGGGAAGGCTCTGGCGTCGCGATGTCGGCTACTAGCGAAATTGACTCGCTTCGCGCATGTGGTAACCACTTACACCATGCCCACAGACCACGCGAAGCAAATACGGCGACGGCAAGATCTGCGGGGCCATGCAGGGTCGCAGCTTGAACGACAAGGCAGCGAGCCACCGCTCTGGCGGCATTGCGGTCGCCGACGATTCCGATGATTTCGCCATCAGTTAACGCCACGGCAATGGGCACGTCATGTAAGGGGCCCATAGAAGCAATTGCTGCCGTGACACCTGTTGCGTGTTTGGCTCCAGCACCTGAACTCGACCCGGATTCCGATATGACCTCGAGCCGCGGTTCAAAGGGCACTGTTGCTGTGCCAATTCCCAGCCGCATCGCATCGGAATCACCTCGGCGACGTTCCCAACATTTCACCGACGACGTCTCCGCACGGCGCACAATCTCAGCGGGATCACACACGACGTTCATGCGTCGATACTTCTCAGCAGCCCACACGCCTGGCAATGCCCGCACGATCCGCTCTACTGAAGCATCAACCTGTAGGCACAGCTTCTCGTGACGTTTGCGAGCACGCCGCTTTCGTTCCAGCCACGTACCGACGCTCAGCACCGGCCCGAGAATCGAAAATACAGCCATGTATGGACTCCAAAGCACTGCCAAGACCAGCCCAACAATCACAGGCAGGCAAAGCTGAACCCAGGAAAGCGGCTCGCCTTTCGGAACTGAAGAGGGGTCTGCAGGAACCTTCAATGTGGTTACCGGCGTGGGCGACTTACGCCTTGGCGGACGATTGAAGGAAATCCGTCCAGCTTGCTGTTCGGCCTCGGCATGGCGGTCGTTGATCAAACTTCGACACGCCACCCGAGTAGCGCCAAGGCGAAGACTCTCCCCTGCCGTAAGGCACTCCTCGCCTAGATCTGAACCGTTAATAACTGTGCCGTTATGTGAGCCAAGGTCCGTGACGGTTGGCGCATGGTTGACTGGTGCGGTGATTTTTGCGTGGCGGCGAGACACAGTTGGATCTGTCAGCACGAGATCGCAGTCACGGCCGCGTCCAATTACCCAGGAGACGTCTTTGCTGGCTTCGTCTTTGCTGTCTTTATAGCCGGAATCAGCGGGGGCGTCAAGGACGTCGCCGGCTTGAAGCCCGCCTGTGACGACAAGCTGGCGCGAGCAGCTTCTAGGGTGTGACTGGTGTGGCGGGCAGAGTTCGGCGAGTGAACCTTCCCAGAAGGTGACGTCGACTAATGGCAGCGTTGGGGCAAGCACTTGCCCGTCAATATGTAGATCACCTGTGCCACCGTTGGGGAGTGCCGCCGCGAGATCGGAAACGGTGGCACCCCCCAAGGGGCCTAACTCGACAATGTGCTCTAATGCGCCATCGCGGTAACGCAACCTCATTGTCAAGCAATCAGGAATCTGATACGTGTCAGTCGGTTAGACGGTGTCGAGGGCGGTTACGCCAGCAGCTAACTCCGCTGAGATGAACGACGCATGATCGCCTAGAGCGTCACACAATGCTCGTAAGCCGGGGCGGAACTCGCTCTCCCAGCTCGCACGAAACCGATCCGCTCGAGCGCCTTGCCAGGTGGTGGAATCGATCCCGGATTGAACAGCTGCTATCACCCCCTCGGCGGTTTCTTTCTGCCGGGCGAAGTTCGCCGCTAGCTGCTCCATCTGTGACTTTGACATAACAAGCATGTCTCCAGCCATTGTTTCTCCTCTCCCCAAGAACGAAGTGTCTTGGACTTGGTTTATATTGGTTGAGCTTATATTGATTGAAACTATATCACATATTACTATAATACAACACTATCGGCAACTTACACAATTTTTAGTGATGTTTCGCATTTGCTGGTGCCTTTGAACGGGGTAACCTCAAGGTTGGTGAAAGCCCAAAGGTGAAAACCCAAAGATGAAGGCCCAAATATGAAGGCATTGAGTTTCCATCGCAAGCCGGTGCGCTATGCGGCAGCTGCGGTGTCCTCAAAGGTCCGAGCTGGTGCTGGTGCCCGATGGGGACTGCTACGACTTGACGACGACGCCAAGCCGCCGAAACAGCCCAGCAGTGAGGGTTCGCCTATAGAAGGGTGGCAACGTGTTTATCCACGACTTTCGGGCATCTGCGGATCAGACCTGGCGACCATTGACGGCAAGTCGGCGCGTTATTTCGAGGACTATGTCTCGTTTCCGTTTGTGCCGGGTCATGAAATCGTTGCTGATACCAGTGACGGACGACGAGTCGTCGTGGAACCCGTCTTAGGCCATGAGGCACGCGGGTTTGATCCGCCGTTTGACCAGGCAGCACCAGGTGACGGTTTTGACTACCGTCACTTGACTTGCGGGCATCTCAAACCAGGCTTGCAGACCGGATATTGCGCCTCCACCGGCGGGGGTTGGGCAACTGAGCTCATCGCCCATGAAACCCAACTGCATCAAGTCCCAGCTAACTTCAGCGACGAGCAAGCCGTCATTATCGAACCCCTAGCCGGCGGCGTTCATGCTGCGTTGCGCTCCAAAGCACAAGCAGCCGACACTGTTGCCGTGATTGGGGCAGGCACGATGGGGCTGCTGGCAACTGTAGCGTTGCGGCAGTACAACAACCCGGCGAACATCATCGTCGGAGGGCGCTACTCCACACAACGCCAACTCGCCCTGCAATACGGTGCCGATATAGCCGTTGACACGACTGAGCTGACGCGAGCGGTACGCCGAGCGGTTGGCTCTTTCATGATCGGCGATCATCTTTCCGGCGGTGCTGACATCGTGATCGACGCCGTCGGTAGCTCCTCTTCGCTAAGTCAAGCCTTGAGCCTGTGCCGACCACGAGGACGAGTTGTGGTGCTAGGAATGCCAGCCACCGTCAGCTTGGAACTCACAGCCTTGTGGCATCGTGAGATTGAGATGGTTGGCTGTTACGCATACGGGTCAGAATCGCTGCCTGATGGACGCTTAACCACGAGCATGGAACTTGCCTTTGAGATGGCAGCCAAGACCGACTTTGGTGCGCTGGTGTCTGCCACCTATCCCCTATCTCGTTATGAGGATGCCTTGTCTCATGCTGCTGAAGCAGGGCACCGGGGTGCGGTCAAGATTGCTTTTGACATGCGTGACGAGCGTCGAAGAGGGATTTAGGGCGTGGGATTTAAAGCGTGGATTTAGTTGGCGCAGTGACTGAATGACATCCAACAACAACTTTGACGCTGTTGTCATAGGTGCTGGCGTAATCGGTGCTGCCACTGCTTATGAGCTGGCACGCCGAGGGCGCAGCGTCTTGTGCGTTGACAAACTGCCCGCCGCCGGTTTTGGCTCAACTAGCAACTCTTGTGCCATCGTGCGCTTCACCTACTCCACCCAAAGCGGCGTGGCAATGGCATACGAAGGCCTTTACTACTGGAAAAACTGGGCTGACTACCTTGAAACCAGCGACGAAACTGGCTTAATCGAATACAGACAATGCGGTCAGCTGTTCCTACACGACGGCTCAGGCCATGTGGAGCGAGTGCTGCCGCACTTTGACGCCCTCGGCATTCCCTATGAAATGTGGAGCGTTGAAGAGTTCCATAACAAGGTGCCCTACGCGGAGTCGGGCTTGTTCGGTCCGCCGAGTCGTCCCAGCGACGACGGCTTCTGGGACGACCCCAAAGGGCAACTACTTGGCGTGCTCTATGTGCCCGAATCGGGTTATGTGAGCGATCCACAGTTGTCGGCGCACAACCTTCAACGGGCTGGCGAAGCCAAAGGGGCGGAGTTTCGCTTCGGCACCGAGGTCACCGAAATCAAAACTGCCGATGCTCAGATAACCGGCGTGAGTTTCGCTGACGGCACAAAGGTGGCGACTCCGGTGGTTGTCAACGTCGCCGGGCCGCATTCGTATCTGATCAATCAAATGGCAGGTGCTTATGACGAGATGAACATCAAAACCAAAGCTCTGCGTCATGAAGTGCATCACACGCCTGCGCCGGCAGATGTGGACTTTGAAGCGGCCGGGTTTTGCATGTCTGACGACGACGGCGGCTACTACATACGCCCCGAAGTTGGCAACCATATTCTCATAGGCAGTGGCGATCCGGCATGTGACCCGCAGGTCTGGGTGCACCCCGACGATTACGACACCGAGGTAGCCCATGACCAGTGGGAAGCGCAGCTGCTGCGCCTCAATCGGCGCTTTCCTAAAGTTGGCATGCCACGTGAGAAAAAAGGCATAGTCGACCTTTATGACGTCAGCGACGACTGGATTCCGATCTATGACCACACTGCCGTTGACGGCTTCTATGTAGCGATTGGCACCAGCGGCAACCAGTTCAAAAACGCCGGTGTTGCCGGGCACTGCATGGCAGAGTTAATCGACGCAATCGAGTCAGGACACGACCATGACGCCGACCCGCTGGTCGTGAAAGGGCGTTATTCGGGTTTGGAGATTGATCTTGGAACCTTTAGCCGCAACAGGGAGATAAACGCCAACTCCTCCATGACGGTGCATGGCTAAGCCCTAGCCCTTCTCTCGAGAACAACAAGTGCTGAGGCCGGTTGGAGATCAGGGAGTTGGGCTGGCGGGCTTGAATGCGCGCAACCGCGTTTAGCGTGAGCACATTCAAGGCCGATAAAGGCCAACTCCCTAAGTCAGATCTAAGGAGTAGTCCGTCAACAATTCCGGACCATTTTCAGTAATCAGCACTTGTTGTTCGAGTTTTACCCCTTCAGCGCCGCCGATAGCGCCGACGTAAGACTCGACGCTCATGACCATGCCGGCTTGGATGACACCGTCGTAGCCGGCGCTGTCCCAACGTTCACGGCTGTAGATCGACGGATATTCGTCGCATAAGCCCACGCCGTGTGAAAGCACTGTGTAGGAGTTGTAGTCCTCGGCTGCGGGATACCAGGACTTCTCGGTGACGTCACGAAATGTCACCCCTGGGCGGTGCAAATCCATGTTGCGTTCGATTTGTTCACGGGCGAGGTCATAGATGTGTTGTTGTTCAGGTTTGGGCTTGCCATCACCGCACAGCCAGGTGCGTGACATATCCACACAGGCACCGTAAGCGCCGATCATGTCGGTGTCGAAACCCATTAAGTCGCCGTCTTGAACGACTCGACTGCTTGCCTCGTGATACCAGGGGTTGGTGCGTGGCCCCGATGACAGGAGTCGGGTCTCGATCCATTCGCCGTAGCGAGCCAGATTGCCGGCAAACAGCACCGACCAGAGCTTCATCTCGGTAATGCCGGGCACGAAGGCGGCACGCATTTCATCGATTGCGGTTTGGCAGGCGTGAACGGCGCGGCGCATTGCCTTGATCTCGTCGTCGCATTTGATGAGGCGGGTCTTTTCCATAAGGGCATCGGCGTCTAGTAGTTCGATGCCTTGGGCTTCGAAGGCTCGCAACATCAGCAAGGAGAACTGATCGACGACTAGGCGACGGTTGTCGCCGCATTCGGATACGAGTTCAGCGATTTCGTGTGCCCACAGATCGGCTTGTTCCTGTTCTCGAGGGCCGGCGAAGAAGTAGCAGTAATAGGGCGCGGGGCGGATTTCGTCGACAACTTCGGAATGGGTGTTGACGAACTCGCCTTCGGAGAACTCCCAGACAACAACCGGGCCTTCAGTTGCGACAAAGGCGAAACGTGCTGGGTTGTGCATTGTCCAAAGCGACATGTTGGTTGTGTCGGTGGCATAGCGGATGTTGACCGGATCACACATAAGCGCACCGGCACAGTCCAGCTTCGCTAGCTCAGCACGCAGGCGTCCGAGGCGGTAGTTGCGGATGACGCTGCGGTCGGGGGCGTCTAAACCGGCGGCAGTCCAGGTGGTTTCTAGGTCTTCGCCAGGACCGAGGGCGTGAAGACTTAAATCGCCGTGTTCAAGCAGCCAGTCCGGCGCTGGTGTGCGCTTGCGACCTATTTTGGGCCGAGCTCGGCCGTGACGCTCATCCCCCCCACCCTCATCATTGCGCTCAGTCACCCGTGCGTCAGATTAGTGCCCACCTGTGCCTGTCGTCGTCTTCCAAGCACTCAAGCGCCGCAGAAGTCGTCGTCATTAATGTCGTCGTAAATAATCCCGGACGCGACAAGGGGCGGGACTTGCGTCCCGCCCCCGTCAAAACTTGTCAAATCAGCTCAACAGAGCTGATCCGACTATGTGAGCCGATTTAGGCTGCGGAGCGAGCGGCGTGTAGCCACTCATCCACACGGTCACGGTTGTCCGCGATCCATGCGGCAGCAAGATCAGCTGGCGCAGCGCCTTCGCCCTGCTCAACGTTGGCGAGTGAAACTTCGATAACGGAGAGCTTCACAGCCTCAAGAAGAGCTTCAGCGGCTGGGTTGGCTGCGAGGAAGTCATTGTTGGCGGTAACCAAAATGTCAGCAGCTACCCAACCGATTTGGCAGAGACCGTCGGCCTGGGTAGCAGCGGATGGACACTGATCGGCGGGAATTGGAGCAAGAGCTTGCTCACCATTCGGGCCACGCTGACCGTAGTCCTCGCCACCCTCTTCGCCTAGCGGGTTGGAGTCGTCGAGTGTGTCCTCAACACCAATCCAGACAACGTTGTCGCCTGGACGTGCCTGAGTGATGTAGGCAGATGGGGTCCAGGTGTAAGCAATTGTCGGGGTGCCGGCGTTGGCAGCGTCAACGGCCTGAGCGAACATCGCGTCATAGCCGGCGAGCACCTGCTGGATGTTCTCCCAGCCGGAGAACGCAATCTGAGCGTTAATGATGTTGTCGCAGGTCCAACCTTCGGGGCAGCCGAAAATGTCGACCTTGCCGTTGCCTGGATCGGCATCGGTGGCGTCATAAGCGGCAATGGCATCGGGGTTAGCGTCGAGATCATCGAGGGTTGCTAGGCCAAACTCCTCCACGAAGGACTTGGTAGCGACATAACCCTGCAGACCACCGGCGACCATTTCCTCGCCGATGCGTGAGACGTGATCACCAACGAGGGAGCCGTCAGGCATCTCAGAGGCGAGCCACGTGGCGTGAGCGGGATACCAGCTGTTTGGCCAGAAGTCCATGTCACCTTGGGCCATGGCGAGATAAGCGGTATTGGGGTCAAGCTCGAGTTCGGCTGGGTCGTTGGTGGAATAGCCAAGCTCTTGAAGCAGCGCGCGATACAGCTCTGCCTGGAAGTAGCCGGTGTTCCAAGTTGCACGACCGATGTTGACCATGACGCCCTCACCTGGGGTCATGTTCATGTCCATCATGTCATCGCCCATGTCGTCGCCCATGTCATCATCTGACATGTCGCCGCCATCGTCGTCTGCCATGTCGCCGGAATCAGCGGCGCTGCCAGAGTCAGCTGTTGAGGCGTCGTCGGAGTCGTCGTCACCGCAGCTGGCAGCAACCAGTGCGAACGCCGCCAACAGGGCTAGCCATATCAGCGTTGTCTTTCTCTTCATATTCCCTCCTGGGATATTGATGTTTGATTGTCGTCCGCATCGGCTCGCTTGCTGGCAGAGCCGGCAATTCCACTTAGGACGCAGACAGCAAAACAGGCTAGCAGCGCGCGTGTGAGGTTGACCTATCGGGGACAGGGCGTGGTTTAGTCGGGCCAATTAATCGGGTAAGTCGCCGTATTCCTTGTCACGTTCGAACTCGCCAAGGGTGGCACGTGAGGCTGCGAACAGGGTGACACCTGCTGCTAACACGAAAACTGAGCCAATTCCCGATACCAAGTTCGCATCAGCGACTCGTGTCAGCGACAGAATCCACGCGAGCGGGATCAGTGCTATGCCTAGCCCAGCACCGGCGACGAGCACGCTCCACTTGTAGCGGAATCGTTCGTCCATGCCCATCAACCCGATTGCGGGAACGGTCACCAATAGAGCGACGAGCCCAGCAATAAGTGCCCACAGCCCTAATCGAGTGCCGTTGGCTTCGAATCCGTCAAAGATGACGTCTCCTTGGCGCTGCGCTTGGGAAATCTTGGCGGCATGGTCGGCAGCTCGGATTCCGCCAAGCTGTAGTGCCTGCTGCTCGATGCGCCGTTGTTCTTGTTCGGTGACGACGTCTCCTGCCGCGGCGGCAGCATCAGCGGCGGCTCGGGCGTTTTCGGCGTCTATGTCGGCTTGACGGGCTTCTTCGGCGATTTGGTCAAGCTCGGCTTGTAGTTCAGGTGTGATGACTGATTCGGCTCGGGTGTCGAAGCTCCAACCGGAGTAGCCGCCCATGAACAACAACACAACCGCGAAGCTCGCGCCGAGCATGCGTCCCCAGCCGACTCCTGCCGGCAGAGGCCGGCGGGCGCTCATCGGCGCACCCCATAGCCACACAAGCGATGCGAGCAGTGCCACGATTGCACCGATAACGGCTAAATAGTTACCGATTCCGACTGAAAAGTTTTCTGCGTCGACCTTGTCGGACATGCCGGTCAGTCCCATCAAAAGATGCGCTACCGCTACTAGCACGCCGGCCGCGGAGAACACCATGGCACCGTGTGCTGATAACCATCGTGAGCCTTGCCCAGGTCGCCATACCACGCTCAGGCTCGCTACTAGCACCACGAGGGCACAGGCAGCTAGAGCGATGCCGAACCAGCTTCCACCTGATGCGGCGATGCCGTTATGGGAGATGCTCAAAAACGTGGTTTCGCCTGTGCAGGTCAGGGCACCTTCTTCGGCGAAGGGGTCAAGCAGCTGTGCATCGACCATGTCACCGTCGCATTGGGTTGGTCGCAGATCAACATCGGCGCTGCGTGCCCATGACGAGCTGACACCGGCGTTGTGCGCCCAGGGCAACAGCAACGACACGAGCATGACCAGCGCTCCGATTGCGCCGACAATTCCGAGGCTGCGTTCTTTTGACGACGCCGGCAGGAACGACACGTCGGCGACGTCAGGTTCGGCGATTGCTTTACGGACAGCTGAGCCGTCGTCGTCGGTGGTCTCTGGGATGAGTTTTTCAGGTGTGCGGCGGTTGGCCCAGGCTTTGCTGATGCGGCTTAAAAGATTGCCGGAGTCGCCTGACTCGGGCTGGCTGATGCGGTCAAGCACTACTGCTACCAAAAAGAAGGCCAAACCACCGGAGCCAGCTTGAGCGACGTCTAGGTTGGCGATGGCTTGGAACAGCAAGCGTCCCAAACCGCCGGCACCCATGATCGCGGCAATACCCAACATTGAGATGGACAAAAGCAGTGTCTGGTTGAGGCCGGTCATGATCGCAGGCCTCGCGAGCGGCAACTGCACGTCAAAGAGAACCCGTCGTTCGGGCGCTCCGTAGGCACGTGAGGCTTCGACGACATCTGCTGGGACTTGGCGTATACCAAGGTTTGTGAGGCGTATTAATGGCGGCAGAGCGAAGACCATCGTCACCATCGTCGCTGAGACGAAGCCGACGCCAAAAAAGAAGATGAACGGCAACATGTACACAAAGGAGTGCACAACCTGCATGGCATCTAATACGGGGCGTACGACTTTCCAGGCTCCGTCAACACGTCCACATAAAACGCCCAACGGGATGCCGACCACCACGCACAACAGCACGGCGACACCGATGAAGCCGATGGTGAGGGCGGTCTCTCGCCAGTAGTCGTTACCCAAAATGCCGCAGATCACTAAACCGACGAAGGTCATGACACCGACTTGGAAGTTGCGCACCAGCCAGCCGATAAGAAACACGACAATGCACACCGTGAGCCATGACATTTTCAAGAGCCACTCATCGGCGATGTAGTGCAACAGGGTGGCGAAAGGCCACTCAAAGGCGATGAGGGTCTCTTTCATGTTGTTGTCGACCCAGAACACGACCTGTTCGACCCAGTCACCGACCGGGATTTGCCAGTTGTCTAGGACGGAGTTGTCTCGCAGGTTCCAGTCTTCGGTGCTGCGGTACCACCAGATCGCGGCGAGTGCTACCGCACCGCCGGCACCAAGGCCGATCTTTTTGGCTCTAGCTCCGCCGAGGATCATAAGGATCGGCACGGCGAACATGCCTAAGAGGATGATCCATTCGATAGCGGTGGATAGCCAGTCGGCGAGGGTTTCGCCGCCTTCAGGGCTGGTGACTAGGTCGACGAACTGGTCGACGAAGTGACCGTCTTGTTGTACTACTTCTTCCTCGCCATTTTCTTGTGCGAGTATTCCTAGGAAGCTCACATGAACACCTCCCGCTCGAAGCCGTCTATGAGCTGTTCAACGCGGCCCATTTCTTCCATGATCAACCTCGGATCGAGATTGCCGATGAGTTTGCCGGTCTCACGGTCACATACTGCGATGGGTAATCCGTTGCCAGCAGCTGCATAGACCGAGTTGAGCGTGTCGTCTGAACAGCAGGTCTGAAAGTCGGTGCGAGCCGCGGCGGAGACTTCGGTGCTGCCGACTCCTGCGGCACGCACTCCGTCTTCAGTCGTCAACAGATGCGTTGGCGCGCCGTTGGCGTCCAAAATAAACGCCCCTGCTCGTCCACCCATTTGCGTTAGAGCATCACTGAGCGACATGGTTGACGTCACCGGCTTGGGTTCAAGCATAACCTCATGAACTTGGATGACTCGACCCTGGTCGACGTCTTGGACAAACTCGGCGACATAGCCAGTCGCCGGCTCGGTGAGGATTTCCTCAGGCGTGCCGATCTGCACGACGGCACCATCTTTGAGGATGCAGACTCTGTCGCCGATACGCAGCGCTTCGTTGAGGTCGTGAGTGATGAACAGGATCGTCTTTTTGATCTCACGCTGGATGTCCATCATCTCGTCTTGCATTTGTCGCCGGATCAGCGGGTCCAGAGCACTGAAGGCTTCGTCCATGAGCAAAATGTCAGGATCAGACGCCAGCGCTCGAGCCAGGCCGACTCGCTGTTGCATACCGCCCGACAGCTCCGCCGGACGACTGCGGGCATAAGCACCAAGCCCCACCAGCGCAAGAGCATTCATTGCCTTGTCCTCACGAGTGGCACGGTCCACGCCTTGGACCTTGAGGCCGTAGCTGACATTGTCGATAACGCTGCGATGCGGGAACAGGGCGAAATGCTGGAACACCATGCCCATGTACTTGCGGCGGAACGCCTGCAGCTCGGTGCCTCGCAACGCCTGCACGTTGGTGCCGTTGACCAGAACCTCACCGGCGGTGATGTCGTGCAGCTTGTTGACCGTGCGGATCGCGGTCGACTTCCCCGAACCGGACAAGCCCATGACCACGAAAATCTCGCCACGGTTGACCTTGAAGTTGATGTCGTCCAAGCCGAGGACGTGTCCGGTCTCGGCCTGGATGCGGTTCTTGTTGATGCCTTTTTTGGCTAATTCATAAGCCCGACCGCGGGGTTGTGGCCCAAAAATTTTGTAGACACCATTTAGCTCAACTATGGCATCACCGATTTCTGTCATACGATTCGCCTTTCTACAAACTCGCCTAAAGCGGTCAAAAGTCCGTTAGCGGCAGTTCAAGCCGACTAATCACCGTAGTAAATTCTGCGCTGATAATAACAAGTATGCCCTCCACGGAGCCCCCTATGACAAATGCCACTACAGAAACACCGTCAGAAACCGCTGCTGAAACGACAGTTTCGTCTAGTGGCAAAGACGCCCATGCCGAAGCAGAGGCCTCTCCCAAAAAGGTCCGCGGCAAGAAGTCGCCTGCGAAATCCGCAGATAGGTCAAAGGTGCCGGCTGCGCCTTTAGATGAAGCCACCGCCTCAGCATTGGTGTTGTTTAACACTTATTTGGAAGCCGACCGTGAGTCCCGCAAGCATCAGAATCGCATTAGCCGTGCCGAGCGTGCCAAACAAGATGCTGCCCGGCGAGCACGTCGCCTTACCGAGGATCGAGCCCCTGCCACGGAGATTGCTGAGGCCAAGGCTGCTTATGAGGCTGCTGTAGAAAATCTGCGCCGTATCGAAGCCGGCGATAATGATGGCTCCGACGCCACGAGCGCCGACGATAATGACGGCTCCGACGCCACGAGCACCGGAGCTGACGATGATTCGGCTGCTGAAGACGTCGTCGACGAAAATGTCGATGACGACAACTCTCCTGCCGAAGACGTCACCGAAAACGAAAACGTCGACGAATCCGACGATGTCGGCAGCGAATAACGGAGGCGACGAGCCGAAATCGCCGTATCCAACAGTCGGGCGTGCCGACTTCGTCGACATTGAACGCCGCGTCCTTAGACGCTGGGCAGACGAAGGCACCTTTGAAGCCTCAGTAGAAACTCGCCCCGCAAGCAAAGACTGGGTCTTTTACGACGGCCCGCCGTTCGCTAACGGCTTGCCCCATCACGGCCATCTCCTCACCGGCTATGTCAAGGACGTCGTGCCTCGCTATCAGACAATGCGAGGCAACCGAGTCGAGCGGCGTTTTGGCTGGGACTGCCATGGCCTGCCTGCTGAGATGGAAACTGAGCGTGAGCTAGGCGTCGCCGGTCGAGCTGCCATCCCCGACTATGGCATCGCCGAGTTCAATAGCCGCTGCCGTTCATCAGTGTTACGCTACACCGCTGAGTGGATCGAAACCGTCACACGCCAAGCCCGCTGGGTCGACTTCGACAACGACTACAAGACCATGGACCTGTCGTTCATGGAGAGCGTGTGGTGGGTGTTCGGCCAGCTCTGGGAGAAG
>JAAXHB010000147.1:0-408 GCA_012271125.1 Actinomycetota bacterium
GTTCCAAAAAATTGTTCCAAGAAAAATCGTTATAGCCGGCACGCGTAGCAACGGCACGGCAATAACCTTCTAGCAACCCAAAAACCAAAACCCGGGCAAGACGCCCGAACAATCCCTTAACAGGGAGCATCACAAAGGAGCACCAATGGCCAAGGAGAAGTTCGAGAGGAATAAGCCTCACGTAAACGTCGGCACCATGGGTCACATCGACCATGGCAAGACCACTCTCACCGCTGCGATCACCAAGGTTCTGTCCGATCGCACCGAGGGCACGACCTTCACCGAGTTCGCAATGATCGACAACGCCCCCGAAGAGCGTGAGCGTGGTATCACGATCAACGTCGCCCACGTCGAGTACGAAACCGACGAGCGTCACTATGCGCACGTCGACATGCCCGGCCACGCCGA
>JAAXHB010000147.1:422-7222 GCA_012271125.1 Actinomycetota bacterium
ATCAAGAACATGATCACCGGCGCTGCTCAGGTAGACGGCGCCATCCTGGTCGTGTCGGCCGCTGACGGCCCCATGCCCCAGACCCGTGAGCACGTGCTGCTGGCACGTCAGGTCGGTGTGCCATCCATCGTGGTAGCGCTCAACAAGGTCGACATGGTCGACGACCCTGAGCTCCTAGAGCTAGTCGAGCTCGAAGTTCGTGACCTGCTCACCGAGTACGACTTCCCCGGCGATGAGATTCCCATCGTTGGCGTGTCTGCTCTCAAGGCACTCGAGGGCGACTCCGGTGCCGGCGATCAAATCGCTGAGCTCATGTCCAAAGTCGACTCGTATGTGCCAACACCTACCCGTGACATCGACAAGCCGTTCTTGATGCCTATCGAGGACGTCTTCTCCATCACCGGTCGCGGCACCGTTGTCACCGGCCGTGTCGAACAAGGCGTTGTCAACAGCGGTGACGAGGTCGAGATCGTCGGCATTACCGACACTCAAAAGACGACCTGCACCGGCGTTGAAATGTTCCGCAAGATTCTCGACCGTGGCGAAGCCGGCGACAACATCGGTGCTCTGCTTCGTGGCACCTCTAAGGACGAGGTGCAGCGTGGACAGGTGCTTGCCGCTCCAAAGAGCATCACCCCCCACACCGAGTTTGAAGCGCAGGTGTATGTGTTGAGCAAGGAAGAAGGCGGGCGTCACAAGCCGTTCTTTTCGAACTACCGCCCGCAGTTCTACTTCCGCACCACCGACGTAACCGGCACGATCAACCTGCCCGAAGGCACCGAAATGTGTATGCCAGGTGACAACACCACCATGCACGTGGACTTGATCAGCCCGATTGCTATGGACGAGGGTTTGCGTTTCGCTATCCGCGAGGGTGGCCGCACCGTCGGCGCTGGCTCAGTTACCAAGATTCTTAAGTAACTGGCCTTAAGTAACTCGGCTAGCAGCGTTCTTTCGATCAATTAGCTAGAACGCTCTTCTAAGCCCCTTAAACGTCATGGCATCGCCGAAGCATCTAGTGCGCATACGCCTCAAGGCGTATGACCATCAAATCCTCGACCAATCCACCAAGAAAATCGTGGAGACGGTCAAGCGCACCCAGACTGCTTTCGCCGGCCCTGTGCCGTTACCTACCGAGAAGCATCGCTTCACGGTGGTGCGCTCACCCTTCAAGGACAAGGATTCTCGCGAGCATTTCGAGATGCACATCCACAAGCGTCTACTAGACATCCACGAGCCTTCCAAGAAAACGGTTGACACTCTGCAACGTCTAGACGTGCCCGCCGGCGTCGACATCGAAATTAAAATCCGCCAAAACTAACCCCGCCAACTCAACTCCTTACGCGTTATTGGCGGCGTTTTTGTGGCTGGCATTCTTGTGAACGGTGTAGCTCGATAGGAGACCTTGTACGACTGCTGCCACTGGTAACGCCAGCAGCGCTCCCACAACGCCAATCAGAGCAATACCAGCAATAACTGAGCCAAACGCCAATGCTGGGTGCATGTCCATCGTGTGCGCGGTGACTCTTGGTGCCAGCACAAAGTTTTCAAGCTGTTGATAACCCACAACGATGATCACCACCCACAGAGCGGTTCTTGGCTCATGTAACAGCGCTATCAGCCCCGGCAGTAGTCCCGCCAAGTACGTGCCCACTGCCGGCACGAACTGCGATAACACACCCACCCAGATGCCCAAAGCCAACGGCGATGGCACATCTAACAACATGAACGCCACCCCGTGAATCACCGCTGCCGCTACTGCTAGCACGGTGCGGGAGTAGATGTAACCGCCGGTCTTTTCTATGGCAAGTTCCCAGATTTCCACCGCCTTGGCACGCTGGTTGTCGTCGAGTATTGAAAGAACCGTGCGGCGAAACTTTGGCCCGTCAGCGACCATATAGAAGGTAAAAAGCGCCACCGTAAACAAGTTGAACAACACGCCAACAGCGGTCGCTCCGGCGTTGACGACGTCATCTGCGAAGCGGGTAAACAAATTTTCCACCCCGCCGCCGTCAACGAACTCGTCTCGCAGGGTGTCAAATTCGAAGCTCTGGTTGAAGGTGGAGTTGATCCACGACTCGGCGTCGTCGATGTAGCCGGGGAGCTTGTCCACAAGGTCGGTGATTTGCTCGGCCAACGCCGTCGCCACAGCGGCGGTCATCCCCATCGTGCCCACCACGGCAACAATGAAGATCAGCGCCGTTCCGTAACCCCGTTTTATGCCGTGCTTGTGAAGCTTGTTAACCGCTGGCTCAAAGGCAAAGCTCAAGAAAATCGACACGAACAGCATCAACAGCAGTGTCCGCAAGGCATGTATGACGCCAATCAGGTAATACAACGCCAGCCCACCAAGCCAAAACGCCACAATCGCCTGCTTCACCCACCGCGCCATCCCCGGCTCCGCCTTCTTCTCTGCACCCTCTGACACATCCTCACATTACCCCTACCTCATCTCGATTACCCCTACCTCATCTCGGCAGTGTGAGTTGTCTTTTATCGGGCTTGAATGTGCTCACGCAAGCGTTGCGCGCATTCAACCCCGCCAGCCCAACTCACGCCACGAACACTTCTAGTTGCCGCATGCGCTAGAGTTCGCGACGCCGTTAATGGAGTCCCGTGAGGCTTCGACGGAGGAAAAATGACAGACTCAAAAAACAGCTCTACCGACGCGGCTGTGTCCGCCTTTTCTGTTACGAGTCAGCCAATGGATTCCGATGACGTGGCTCGTGCCATGTGGCGCATGGCAAGCGAAATGGTCGAACGCAACCGCGGCACCGCTGAGCTAGTCCTCATAGGCATGCAATCCGACGGCGTCAAGTTCGCCAAACGTCTCGCCGAACTCATCGAACAACGCCAAAGCGAACAACGCCAGAGCGAACAAGGCGAGACCACCCAAGTCCCCGTCGGCACTATCGACATGACCTTGCATCGTGACGACACCGCCCAGATGCCTTTCACCGCCATCGGCGAAACCGACCTACCCGTCAGCATCGACAACAAAATCGTCGTGCTCGTCGACGATGTCTTGTACACCGGCCGCACTGCCAGAGCAGCTATCGACGCCCTCTTCTCACACGGACGACCAGCCGCCGTGCAACTAGCGGTCATGATCGACAGAGGCCATCGCGAAGTCCCCATCCGCCCCGACTTCGTTGGCAAAAACCTTCCCACACGCCCCGACGAACGCGTCGAAGCCTCCTTTAACGGCGTCCAAATCGGGATACGCAAGTGACCAAGCACCTACTCTCCATTGACGACGTCAGCCGCGACGACATTGACTCCCTGCTCAAGCTCACCGACGGCTCCGCCGACCTGCGCACCCGCCGCATACCCCGCTCACCCGCCCTGCGAGGCAAAACCGTCGCCTGGCTCTTCTACGAAGACAGCACCCGCACCCGCCTGTCCTTTGAAACCGCCGCCAAAACCCTCTCAGCCGACACGCTCAACTTCTCGGTCAACTCCTCATCGGTCAACAAGGGCGAATCGCTGCGTGACACCGTTGAAACCATCGGCGCTATGGGCGTCGACGGCATCGTCGTGCGCCACTCCTGTGCCGGTGTGCCTCAACGCATCGCCAACTGGATCGACGCACCAAGTTCAAATATTGCCGTCATCAACGCCGGCGACGGCGCTCACGAACACCCCACCCAGGCGCTCCTCGACCTCTACACCGCCACCAAACATCTCGGCTCGCTCGAAGGCAAACACATCGCCTTTGTTGGCGACATTCGCCATTCACGAGTCGCCCGCTCCGGCGCTGCCGCTTTCGCAAAAATGGGCGCACAAGTCACACTTGTCGCCCCCCAAACGTTGCTTCCGCCGAGTCTCGAAGGTTGGCAAGCCGAAGCCACCAACGACTTCGACTCTGTCCTCGCCGAGGTTGACATCTGCTATTTGTTGCGCATGCAACTCGAACGCCAAAATGCTGCTCTGGTGCCGTCGCTGCGTGAATATCGTGCCGAATACGGTCTCAACCAAACCCGCGCCAAACGCCTCAAGGATTCGGCGCTGATAATGCACCCTGGCCCCATGAATAGAGACGTGGAAATCGCCGGCGACGTCGCCGACCATCCCAACGCGGTCATAACCGATCAAGTCTCCAACGGCGTGGCACTGCGCATGGCGGTGCTCTTCAACCTCCTCGCCGTTACCGATGACGACGACGCCACGAGCGCCGCCGTTACTGATGACGACGACGCCACGAGCGCCGCCGTTGCTGATGACGGCGACGCCACGAGCGACGCCGTTACCGACGAAATGGACCCATCATGAGCACATTGGCAATCCGTGGCGGCACTGTTGTTGACAACACCGGCAGCCGCGAAGCCGATGTCGTCATCGACAGCGAAACCGGCACGATTACCGACGTAACCAACGATGTCAGCAACGACGTCACCAGCGCCGACACCACACTCGAAGCATCCGGCTGTGTCGTCGCTCCCGGTCTTGTCGACCTCCATGTTCATCTTCGCCAACCCGGACGAGAAGACGCCGAAACTATCGAAACCGGTGCCCGAGGCGCTGCCCTTGGGGGCTTCACCGCCGTTGTCGCCATGCCTAACACCACCCCGGCAATGGACTGCGCCGCCGTGATACGTGAAATCCAAGACCTCGCCGCTGACGTCGCCTGTCATGTCCAACCATCGGCTGCCATAACCGTTGGCAGAAAAGGTCAAGAACTCGCACCCATGGCAGAGCTAGTGCGCCTCGGCGTACGCATTTTCACCGACGACGGCACCGGCGTCCAAGACGACCAGGTCATGCGCCAAGCCGCCGAATACGCCACCGGCCTCACCCACCTCGCCGACGGACAACCCATTACTCTGGCCCAGCACTGCGAGGTCACCTCCCTAAGCGAAGGCGGCTACATGCACGAAGGGGAGTGGTCGAGCCGCCTCGGTATCGGAGGCCAGCCCGCAGAAGCCGAAGAGCTAATGGTCATGCGAGACATCGCCCTAGCACGACTCACCGGCGCACGCATCCACTTCCAGCACCTCTCCACCGCTGGTTCCATCGCTTTAGTGCGAGCCGCCAAAGAAGCCGGCCTACCGGTCT
This sequence comes from Actinomycetota bacterium, assembly GCA_012271125.1. Classification (GTDB taxonomy): domain Bacteria; phylum Actinomycetota; class Acidimicrobiia; order Acidimicrobiales; family Aldehydirespiratoraceae; genus JAAXHB01. Next base: position 5,478 of record JAAXHB010000147.1, read on the forward strand.
CAGCCGAAGCAACCACGCATCACTTCACCCTCACCGACGCCTGCTGTGCCACCTACGACACCGTCTACAAGGTTCACCCGCCGCTACGCACCCAAGCCGACGTCGACGCCGTGCGCGAAGGCCTCACCGACGGCACCATCGACGCCATCGCAACCGATCATGCCCCCCATACCAGCGCCGACAAGGAACGTCCTTTTGACTCCGCACCACCCGGCATGCTCGGCCTTGAAACCGCCCTAGCCCTTGCGCTGACCGAGCTCGATCTGCCGATTGAGAAAATACTTGCGCTCATGTCATGGCAACCCGCCCGCATTGCTGGACTCGACACCCATGGCGGCACGATCACCGCCGGCGCGCCTGCGAATTTATGCATTATCGACCCCAACGAAACCTGGACAGTCTCAGGCGCAGCCATGGCAAGCCCATCAACCAACACCCCTTATGAAGGCAAAACCTTGACCGGGCGAGTGCGTCACACGATCTACAACGGCACCCCAGTTGTCATCGACGCCCAAGCCCAAAAGTGAAGTCCCAAAAATGGAGCCGGCCATGAACCAGCCCGCACACCTCGTCTTACAAGACGGCACCGTCTTCAAAGGCACCGCCATCGGCACTGCCGCAGAAATCTCATCAGGCGAGGTGGTGTTCAACACGGTCATGTGCGGCTACCAAGAAGTCATCTCCGACCCGTCCTACGCCGGTCAAATCATCACCTTCACCTCCACCCAAATCGGTAACTACGGCACCTGCGACGACCACAACGAATCCGCCAAACCCGCCTGCCGAGGCGTCATCATCAGAGACCTCTCAATCAGCCACGGCACCGCCCCGCAAAGTCTCAACGACTACCTAATCAACAACAACCTCTCGGGCATTACCGGCATCGACACCCGCCGCCTCACCCGCCACATCCGCGACCTCGGTGCTATGCCCGGTGCATTTGGCACTGCAGACATCGCAACCCTCCAAGCCGCTGCTACCGCAGAACCCGGCACCGCCGGCCTAGACCTCGTCTCCACTGTCACCACCCAAACGCCCTACACCATCGGCTCCGGCACCCGCAAGGTCATCGCCTATGACCTCGGCATTAAGTCCAACATCTGTAAACAACTCGCCGAGCACGCCACCGTTACCGTCGTGCCCGCGTCCACACCCGCCAGCGATGTCCTCGCCGCCAACCCAGACGGCGTTTTCCTAAGCAACGGCCCAGGCGACCCCACCCACGCCGGTCCAATCGTCACCGAAATCAACAAGTTCGTTGGCAAAGTCCCCGTCTTTGGCATCTGTTTAGGGCATCAAGTTCTCGCCCTCGCCCTCGGCGGCACCACCTTTAAGATGGCATTCGGACATCACGGCGGCAACGTCCCCGTGCGCCACACCGAAACTGGCCGTATCGAAATCACCAGCCAAAACCACAACTTCGCCGTGGCATCCGGCTCAGTCAAAGGCGTCACCGAAACCCACATCTGCCTAAACGACCAGGTCAACGAAGGCATGGTCGTCAACGGTGCCGACGCATTCAGCGTTCAATACCACCCCGAAGCCGCCCCCGGCCCCCACGACTCCCGCCGCTACTTCGCCGACTTCGCAGAGTTGATGGACACCCGCTTGGGGCGAGTGTCTTGACGTCACCGGCCATGACCATCTCACCGCTGCCAACCTCGGCTCCCCGTTATGCCTAGACGCGACGACATCGAATCCATCCTTGTCATCGGCTCAGGCCCCATCGTCATCGGCCAAGCCTG
>JAAXHB010000148.1 GCA_012271125.1 Actinomycetota bacterium
GGCGATGCCGGAGTCGTCTAGGGCGGAGGTGTTTCGACCGACTAGGGCGGAGAGTTCGACGCGGGCGTTTTGGAGGTTGCCGGCGGTGGTGTGGGTGGGTACTTGAGTGGCGGTTTGGCGGAGTTGCTGACCCGCGGATGCGATGGTGACTGCTGCGGTGGTTGAGCGGAGTTTTTGGGCAGCAGCGATGGCTGCGGCGATTCCGGTAAGGGTGTAGATGGTGCCGGCGTTACGGGTGTTGCGGTATATGCGTTGCTCGAGTTTGGTCATGGCGTTGCCGAACAGGGCGACTGGGTGGAAGTGGTTTGGGATGCGCGGCAGGAGTCGTTGCAGGAGTATGCCGGTTCCGACTGCGCCGGCTTGTTTAGCGAATCGAGACATGAGTTATCGGGGACGGGGCATTAGGTGACGAGGGCTAGCAGGGCGGCGGTTTCAGATGAGACGATGGTGGCACCGAGGATGTCACCGGTGAAACCACCGAGTCTGCGGTATGCGAACCAGGCGATTAGGGCGGATGCGGTGACGGCGGCGGCGAGGGCGATTGCGCCGTTTAAGTCGGCGACAACTACGAGGGCAGCAGCGGGTGGGAGGAGCCACAGGGCGAGCCACCAGGAAGCTGATGCGCTGAGGGATTTGGCGAGTCCGTGGGGGCGGACATAGTCGAGGCTTGCCATGATCAGGGTTGCGAGGATTCGGCTTAGTGCCCAGATTGCGATGATGCTTACGGGGTTGATGGATGTTTGGGCGAAGATGGAGGCTCGTAGCAGTAGGACGGTGACGACTGCGGCGATGCCGAATGCGCCGACTGCGGGCTCTGCCATTATTTCGAGACGCTGTGGTTGGGCTTTGTGGGCGGCAAGGCCGTCGGCGGTGTCGGCGGTGCCGTCGATGTGGAGTGCGCCGGTGATGATTAGATCGGCTGCGATGACTGCGCTGCCGGCGATTGCGGCGGGCCATAGTTCGTGGGTGCCCCAGTGGATGGCGGCTAGTGCTGCGCCGATGGTGGCACCGATGGGGGCGAACCACCAGATGGTGGCTGGGGTTGGGGGGCGTTCTTGGCCGAAGTTGCGTGAGCCGAAGATCGTGAGGAAGGTGAGGGCGTTAGCGGCGGGGGCGATGGGGTTACGCATTAGTGGGGGGTTACGCATTAGTGGCTGGCTGTGATGGCTTGATTTGGATGGGTTGGCCGGCGACGACTAGGAGGACGGTGGTGGCGATGGCAGCGACTTGCTGGTTGAGCCTGCCGAGGACGTCTATGAAGTCGCGACCGGCTTGGGTGACGGGATGGATGGACAAGCCGACCTCTTCTGAGACGACATAGGTGGGGGCGGATCGTTCGGAGAGGGTGGCTAGTAGGTCGGCGTAGATGATGGGGTCTCCGGAGGTGTCGGCGAGGGCTGCTGAGGTGCCTGAGACAGAAACCCAGGTGCCTAGTGAGTCCACTAAGACAATGCCTGGGGTGTTGGCGAGGGTTTCGCACAGGTCCTTGGAGGTGAAGCACTCGACGGTGTGCCAGCTTTCGCCGCGGCGGGCTTGGTGTGCGGCGACTCTTGCGTGAAAGTTTGGGTCGGCGTCATCGAGGGGGCAGGTGGCTATGTAGGTGAGCTGGTTGGAGTTGTCTGCGGTGGTGGCGACTTGTTCGGCTAGCTGCTCGGCGAGGGCGGATTTGCCTGAGCGAGCACCGCCGAGGATGAGGGTGAGCATGCGCTGTGAGGTTATGTCTGGATGCCGGCGCTGACGGCGGCGTGGACGGCGTTGGCGATGCGGGCACCCCAGGGTGAGCGGGGTCCAGCGAACTCTTCTGTTGTGGTGGCTTGGGTGGGGTAGACGATTGCTATGGCGTCGGTGGGGGTGCCGGTTCCGTCTATTCCGGCTTCGATGAGGGCTTGGGTTTTGGCTTCGGTTGCGGTGATGACGGCGTTGACAAGCGCGGCTGGGGTTAGCTCAACGGGAAGCTGCACGATGATGTTTATTGTTCCCGGGTTGCCAGAGCGCGGACGCGGTAAAACATCCGTGACATCGCCGCCAAGGCGAGGTCCATCAACACTGCCAGAGCGCGGACGCGGTAAAACATCCGTGGTGGTTCCCCATAGGGAACCACCCATCAGCAACGCTGCCCATGTGGGCGTCGTGACGCCGACGGTTGCGTCGACAATGGCGTCGTCATTAGAAACGCTTTGGCATTTGGTGACGTCTACAGCGGTGAACATGGTTGCGCCGGTGCCGGTGATGTTGTTAGCGGCGGCGATTTCGTCTGCGTGGGTGGTGAGGTCGGTTCGGGAGTAGTCGTGCGGGACTGAGACGTTCATCAGCCATTGGAGTTCACGCAAGCCTCCGCCAACGGGTGCTGAGGTGAGGGCTGTCATTGGGGTGTCCCATTGCCAGAGGAGTGCGCCGCGGTGATTGTCGCTGGGCTGAATGTGGAGCGGCTTCATTGGAGGGTGTCTAATGCTGTAGAGAGACGCTCGAGTTGTTTGTTGTTACAGACGGCGACTCGGTAGGTGTCTTTGAGTCCGAAGTTGGTGCAGTCTCGCACGACGATTCCGTGTGGGATTAGGCGTTCACGTAGTCCGTGGTGGTGGGCGAGTATCCATGGGGCGTCTGCTGCGCTGACAGTGATGTTGTGGGTTTCGAAGGTGTTGACTAAGGCGCTGCGGGCGTGGGTGATTTGAGTATGCCAGGTTGGTAAGTCTGCTAGCTCTAGCAAGTCGGGCAGCATGGCGAGGGCGAGTGAGTTGACCGACCATTTGGGTTGGAGACGTGATAGTTCGTCGACGGCGTCGCTGATTACATAGCCGAGGCGGATGCCGGGACAGGCGAAGACTTTGGTGAGGGAGCCGACTGTTGCCAAGGATGGTCGGTGGGCGGTCCAGGTGCCGGTTGCGAGAGGGTAGAAGGCCTCGTCCCAGATGTCACATGTAAGGGAACTGTCGGCGAGGGTGCCGGTTGGGTTGTTTGGGTCGCTTCGCCAGATCGGCCCGTCGTTGTTGTCGTCGTTGTAGATGTTGTTGTCATTGTCATCATTGTCGTCGTTGTCGTCAGCTTCGGCGCTCGTGGCGTCGAAGCCATCGTTGGTAGTGATGCGTGGCAATAAGGCGAAGTCGGGCTCTGCATGAACACGTCCCCCGAATTTGGACGTCGCCAATGAAATGGCTTCGCTGCCTCCGTTGGTTAGCAGTAGGCGTTGATGGTCGACGCCGATGGCGTCTGCCAAAAGTCGAGTTGCGGTGGCAGCGTCGGGGTAGTGGTGAAGAGACGTGAGGTGGCGTGATGCCAGGGTCTCGATGTTGAGAGCGAAAGGGTTGAGGCTCTGGGATAGGTCGAGGATCGAGGCGGGGTCGAGCCCGAGGGTTTGCGCGACCTTAGGGCCGTCGCCGCCATGATTTGAGGTGGCGTGATTTGAAGCGGGTGGGATGTCGATTTACATCATGCCGCCCATGCCGCCCATCGGATCGGCACCGGGGCGATATGAGCAGCCTTGGTCTCGCTTACACCGCATAGCTACCTATACAGTTAATACCACTCACAACTTCAAACAACATCTAACGTCGCTGGCAAACGACAATATATTCCTTGGTCATAGTTTTTGCTTTTGAGCCACGCATATTTGTAGGGCTATTCACTGACGGCATTCTTTTGTTCGGGATGTTGCGTATGAAGGTCTCTGAGTGAATAAATCCGTGTCTTTGCCATTCATGAGCAACAAACTCATTAGTGGGCAAAACAATATTCTTCACCCTCCTGTTTCCCACAACATAGCAGACCACCGAACGATCAGCCATGTAGTTTGAAACTGTACTTATACTGGTGGACAGGTCATGGTAAAAGGCTTCAACTTGCTGTCCACGCTTTGCATCGATCTTTGAAATTTGCTTAACCGCTTTGCTAACTGGTGACAAAGGTAATGGCTGAGAGTATCTACATCCTCCCATAGCATTGCGATCGACAGATTGAGAATTTTCAAAACCAATCCAGTCTGCTGACAAACGCGAGAACTGCCCATAGGCGACAGTTGTTGAAGAATCGCCATAAGGTGGAGATGTGACTACTAAATCAAATTTCTTATCTTCTGCATCAAATTCTTCCTTAGAAGTATCAGAAGATGCTACACAAACCTTTGCCTTAGTTCGCGCTGTGATGTAATCAATCAATCCACACTTGTTCCGTAATACTTTTTGTCGCATCAAAGCTATAGCATCTGGTGAATGACGCTCAATGCTTGCAGGTGTCATACGAAAAAGCTTGAACTCTCCATTACGAGTTAGAGAACATTCTCTCACTACCTCTGAAAACGCTACCCAAAAAAAATTGCGGACTGCATCATCCTCTAAAGAAAGTATCCAATTTCTTATAATGGCCAGCTGAATGACTACATCATCTGAAAACCAATAGTCAAGATTTAAGACATCTGGAATAAGCTCAGCTGTTTGAGTTTTGGAGAACATGCCTCCATCTAGCTTAGCCATTGATTTGTCAATTGCTTCGAGGGAAATTGGAGCAGTCTTTGCACTCGAAATAAGACGAGCCAAAGGATTGATGTCAAACCCTGTACTATCCATCCCATACAAGCTTGCTTCTACAAGAGAGGTACCCGTACCGCAATACGGATCCAACAGACTTCCACCTAATATCCCATACATGGAAATGAGACGCCTTGCGATTTGTGGAATCATCATTGCTGGATAACTATGAAAGCAATGCGTAAACTCTTTTGTATTGCTTCCCTGAAAATCCCATGAACTACTCAACTTATCTTGCAAGTTTGCCATAAGTGCTTCATTTATACTCATAGAAATTAACTTTATCAGCAAAAAATAGGCTTAAATTATGAATATGCGTTCTGAATGCAGTACCACGATTGCGTACTGATTCCCTATCAATACATTTGTGCATTCTTATGTCCATGACTAGTTTATTGTTTTTGATTTGGTTAACCAAATTCTCAGTCATTGGGTTGAACCACAATTGTGCTTCGTTATAGTGAAACTCCTCTATACCATTATTATTTAGTTGAGAGTCAGCAGTTACTAGTATTAGAGCCGGAAATTTTGCTCTGAAAACAGCGAGTATATGCTCTAGGGACCAGATTGCAAGAGCATCAATATCACCTTTGTATCTTAACAGCAAGTTCTCATCGGTGATATCTAACCATAAACCAATGTTATTGATTCGACAGTCTACCGTGCTCTTAAACCCCAGTCTGCCTTTGCGGTCACTATACCCGATTGACTTAATAATTTCAAGCGGATGTTTTTGCCAAACACCCCGGTTAAAGGTGAACAGCGTCATTAGGCTAGAAGACTCACGACGATGTGACTTTAATTCGACTACACCAAAGTCTGGAAGCTGTACATTGTTTTCCTTTAGACCTAGGCGCGTTTCTAATGTCATCCCAACTCCGGTATTACCCTTCCTTAAAGTAGGTATCCATCCCGCTTTCTTTATCTCTAAAAGCTCATTTCTGATCTCTTCATATTCAGTCATAGCATTCATTCTTGCACATTACGCGCACAAACTGACAGGTGTCCCCTAAGACCTCAGCACCACGCACTATGCCAAGATACACGTTAACTGTTGCAGCGATTGACCACGTGGCAAATGGAGACGTGAGGTGGCGTGATGCCAGGGTCTCGATGTTGGGAGCGAAAGGGTTGAGACTCTGGGATAGGTCGAGGATCGAGGCGGGGTCGAGCCCGAGGGTTTGCGCGACCTTAGGGCCGTCGCCGCCATGATTTGAGGTGGCGTGATTTGAAGCGGGTGGGATGTTGATTTACATCATGCCGCCCATGCCGCCCATCGGATCGGGGGCGGGGGCGGCGGGAGGCTTCTCTTCAGGCTTGTCAGACACAAGCGCCTCGGTGGTGAGCATGAGGCTGGCGATCGAGGCGGCGTTTTGGAGGGCGGCGCGGGTGACCTTGACAGGGTCGATGACGCCGGCTGCGATGAGGTCCTCGGTTTCGCCGGTGACGGCGTTGAAACCCTTGTTGCCTTTGGCCTTTTCGACCTCACGCACGACGATGGGACCGGAGTGGCCGGCGTTTTCGGCGATGAGACCGGCGGGGGCAGCCAGCGCACTGTGGACGATGCGGGCACCGGTGGCTTCGTCGCCGTCGAGGGCGTCGAGGGCTTCTTCCACGGCGGGACGGCAGCGCAGCAGCGCAGTGCCACCACCGGCGACGATGCCTTCTTCGATGGCGGCACGGGTCGCCGAGACAGCGTCTTCGATGCGGTGCTTTTTCTCCTTGAGCTCGACCTCGGTGGCGGCACCGACCTGAACGACGGCGACACCGCCGGCGAGTTTGGCGAGACGCTCCTGGAGCTTCTCGCGATCCCAGTCGGAGTCGGTGTTGTCGATCTCGGTCTTGATCTGATTGACACGAGCGGTGACGTCGGCCTTGGTGCCGGCACCTTCGACGATGGTCGTCTCGTCTTTGGTGACGACAACCTTGCGGGCCGAGCCGAGCAGAGAGGTGTCGATGGAGTCGAGCTTGAGGCCGACCTCTTCGGCGACGACCTGGCCGCCTGTGAGGATCGCCATGTCCTGGAGCATCGCCTTGCGGCGCTCACCAAAGCCGGGAGCCTTGACCGCCACAGAGTTGAAAGTGCCACGAATCTTGTTGACGACGAGGGTGGCGAGGGCTTCGCCTTCGACGTCTTCGGCGATGATGAGGAGCGGTTTGCCGCCTTGCATGACCTTTTCGAGCACGGGGACGAGGTCCTGGACGCTTGAGATTTTGCCCTGGTTTAACAGGATGTACGGGTCTTCGAGGACGGCTTCTTGACGTTCGGGGTCGGTGACGAAATACGGCGACAGGTAGCCCTTATCGAAGAGCATGCCCTCCACGAAGTCGAGGTCCATGCCGAAGGTGTTGGACTCGTCGACGGTGATGACGCCGTCTTTGCCGACCTTGTCGAAGGCTTCGGCAAGGATTTCGCCGACGGCAGTGTCGGCGGCTGAGATCGAGGCGACGGACTGGACCTTGGCCTTGTCGTCGGAGACCTCGACGGACTTTTTGGCAAGGGAGTCGACGGCGGCGGCTACGGCTTTTTCGATGCCACGCTTGAGCGCCATCGGGTTGGCACCAGCGGCGGGCTTGCGCAGACCTTCGCTGACGAGGGCTTGGGCTAGGACGGTGGCGGTGGTGGTGCCGTCGCCGGCAATGTCGTTGGTTTTGGTGGCGACTTCCTTGACTAGCTGAGCGCCCATGTTTTCGAAGCGGTCGTCGAGCTCGACCTCACGGGCGATGGAGACGCCGTCGTTGGTGATGGTAGGGGCGCCGAATTTTTTGTCTAGGACGACGTTGCGACCCTTGGGGCCGAGCGTGACCTTGAC
>JAAXHB010000149.1 GCA_012271125.1 Actinomycetota bacterium
TGAGGATGACTAGGATGACTAGGGATTACTAGGGATGACTGGGGATGACTGGGATGATTAGGGATGACTAGCAATCCCTAGTCATCCCTAGTCATCCCTAGTCATCCCTAGTCATCCCAATTCATTCCAGTCATCCCAGTCATTCCTAGTCATCCTAGTGACCCTTAGTCATCCCCAGTCATCGCTAGTCATCCCAGTCATAGCTAGTGATCTTTAGTCATTCCAGTCATCCCTAGTCATTGCTAGTCATCCCTAGTCATCCCAGTGATACCTAGTCCTCCCTAGTCATCCTTAGTCATCCCTAGTCATCCGAAGTCATCCTAGTCATCCCCAGTCATCCTTTGTCATGCCAGTCATCCCTATTCATCCCAGTCATCCTAGTCATTGCTAGTCATCCCTAGTCATCCCAGTGATCCCTACTCATTCCTAAATATCCCTAGTGATCGCTAGTCATCCCTTGTCATCCCTAGTCATTCCTAGTCATCCCAGTTATCCCTACTCATCCCTAGTCATCCCTAATGAACCGAGTCATCTCTTGTCATCCCTATTCATTCCTCGTCACCCTAGTCATTGCTAAAGATCCCTAGTCATTTCCAGTCATCCCAGTCATCTTATTCATTCCTAATCATCGTAGTCATTGCTAGTCATCCCTAGTCATCCCAGTCATCCCTAGTCATCCCAGTCATCCCAGTCATCCGTAGTGATCCTTAGTCATCACAAGTTATCCCAGTCATCCCTAGTCATCCCTAGTCATCCCAGTCATCCGAATTCATCCCAGGCATCCCAGTCATTCCTAGTCATCACTAGTCATCCCTTGTCATTTTTAGTCATTCCTAGTAATCCCTTTTCATCCCGAGGCATCCTAGTCATCGCTAGTGATCGCTTGTTATCCCTAGCCATCCCTAGTCATTCTTAGCCATCCCAATTCAACCCGCACAACCTCGTTATCGCTAGTCATCCCTAGTCATGCCAGTCAGCCCTAGTCATCCCTAGTCATCTTAGTCTTATCTGGACATTCCTTGTCATCCCTAGTCATCCCAATCATCCCTAGTCATCCCACTCATCCCTGGTCATCCCTAGTGTTCCCTAGTTGTCCGAGTAATCCTTAGTCATCCTTAGACATCCCTGGTCATCCCTAATCATCCTAGTCATCGGTAGTCATTCCTACTGATCCGTAGTCATCCTTAGTCATACTACTCATCCCTAGTCATCGTTAGTCATTCCAAGTCATCCTAGTCATCCCTAGT
>JAAXHB010000150.1 GCA_012271125.1 Actinomycetota bacterium
CCCGCTGCGCAGACAATCACCAACGGCTCCGCCGACAGGTCAATGTGTTTTTTGTCCTCGGTGACGTCGGTTGAGATGGACTTATAACAAAGCTCCGACAACTTGATCCGCACCTCACGAGCTGCCACCTGATTAGGCCCGCTGCCAACGACTGCCCAGTGCCGACGCTTAAGCACCAGCCGCTGAGCCGCCTCAGAAATGGCATCCCGATTTGTCAGCACCGCCTCAAGAGCTTCAGGCATTGCCCGCAAACCTTCTAGCAACACTGCCCGGTCCGCCATTCGCGGGTTAACACCAATCTCATCGGTGATTGCCAAAGCAAGCAGCCAACCTGCGGCGACTTGGGCGTAAAACGCCTTGGTTGATGCGACGCTCATCTCAATGTCACGCCCATCGGAGGTGTAGAGCACTCCGTCAACCCGCTCAGTCAGATCGCTATTGCGCCTATTGACAACAGCAACAACCGACGCTCCCCTACCGCGAGCCAAGCTGACGGTTCTGTTGGTGTCAGTTGTCGTTCCCGACTGAGAGATGGCAACGACCAGCGTGTCGGACATGTCATCACGCAGATGAAATGCCGAATATTCACTTGCCACATATGCCGCTGCTGGAATTGAGGTTTCCGATCCCAGAGACGATCCCAGAGACGATGTCAAAGACGATGCCAACGCCTCGGCTAAGGCTTCGCCGGCAACGGCTGCAGTGCCTTGTCCGATGACGTCAACCTGCTTGATGTCGCCTTGGCGAAGCTTGATGCGGATTTCGTCAGGCAAAATGTCGTTGGAAAGCTCCAGATACTTCTCAGGCCTTCTGAAGTCGTCCTGTGAATAAAGCACCCTGCCACGCAGGGTGCTCGAAAAGGCTCTTGGAGCTTCGCTGATTTCCTTCAGGAAGTAGTGGGCGTGGCTTCCTCGGTCAATGTCACGTGTGGTGATGTCGGTTTTGGTTAGCTCTTCTTCTAAGACTTCTAGGACAGTTCCGTCATGAGTGCAACGGCTGATGCCTCCAAGCTCTCCGGCTTTTGCAACGTCAAGTTCGACGATTTCGCCTGCGCCAGCACGGTCACCCTCCATGCGCAGATAGGTGTCGGTCTCTTCGACTAGTCCATAGGGCTCGCTCGCAACGATGAAGGCATCCTCAGCGAGTCCCACATAGAGACCCTGCCCGCTTCCTTGTAATGCCAAGAAAAGACGATCTGGTGCTTGCGATGTCAACGTTGCCGCAGCGATTGAGCCCTCGCATGCTGACACTGCACGGCGAAATGCCTCACTCGCAGGCTTACCTTCTGCCATCCGGCGACCCATCAACACCGGCAGGACTTTTGAATCTGTAGTGACACCCCGCGGCGGCGTGGCTTGTTCAGCCTCTAGTAGTTGTGCGTAGTTGTCAACGTCGCCATTAATCGCCGCCACCACATACGGCACTGTTGCACCCTCCGACAGAGCACCGTCGATGGGATGGGCATTGGATTCGCTAATCATCCCAACAGATGCCCAGCGGGTGTGTCCCAGCACGATGGCACTGACGTCGTCGTTCTCTAACGCACGAGCCAGCAAGTCGTCGGCGGCAATAGCGCTTCGCAAAGCAGCCGTATTGTCGCCAAGCTCACCGATCTCCGATGCCGTCTTGTAAACAAAACTCAGCTGATCTCCAGCAACCCTCACCGACCCCGATCCAAACTCCAGACCACATCCGGCGCAGATGTCGTCACCGCCTGCGCTGTCATTGCTGGCGTTGCTGGTAAGTCCCCCACCACGCCTTGTGAGCTCGCTGCTGATGTCGTCGTCGTTTAAATCAAGAGCATGGTCACGAACCGCCACCAACAACCCCGCCGAGTCCCGTCCCCGAACCTCTAGCCGATCCAGCCCCGACAATGCCTGATGCACCGACAACATCGTCTCCATCGCTCCCCACCGCAGCGACCCCCTAGTCAACTCCCCTACCGATTTAATCGCCCGCAACCGATCTTTGGTCAACGCCCACAACAGGTCGTCATTTATTTCTTCGTTGTCTATTTCTTCGTTGATTTCTTCGGTCAGCAAGCCTTCAAAGTCGCTAACCGCACCAGAGCTCCCAAGCAGTGCTCGAATACCTGCCGGTGTCTTTAATCGTTGATTGGTTTGCCATGTGGGAGTTGCCTTTAATAGCTCATTGACGTCAAGGTCTCGAGGCGCACTTCGGCGAACGATTGCGATGATCCCACACATGTCAGGTATTACCTAACTGCTCTGCTCGTTGAGATTCAACGCATCTGAAATTGTCGACACGATCTGGCTCGTCTCTTCGTGCGCGGTTTTCTCATCGGTTGCTTCAACCATCACTCGAATAATCGGCTCGGTGCCTGAGAGCCGCACCAGCACCCGCCCAGTGTCACCCAGTCGACCTGCCGCCGAGGCTTGAGTCTCCGCTATCAGCTCTTCTAACTTGTCCTCGTCCGCCTCGTCGGGCACCTGAACTGAGTCAACCACCTGCGGCAGCCGTGTCATCGCCGCAGCCGACAGGTCAGCAAGCGACTGGCCTGAACGTCTGACAGTGTCAAGTAGCTGAACTGCGGTAAGCAATCCGTCACCGGTGGTGGCATAGTCGCGGAAAATAATGTGACCTGACTGCTCGCCGCCAAGGCTCAAGTCGTTAGCAATCATGGCTTCCATCACGTGTTTGTCACCAACAGGAGTCTCAACCACGCCTATGCCTCGCTCATTCATGGCATGATGAAACCCGAGGTTCGTCATTACGGTGACGGCAACGGCATCTCCGGCAAGGCAACCTCGCTCCAATCGGTCGATGGCACATATCGCCATTATCTGATCACCGTCAACGACTGCGCCATTGTTGTCAACGGCGACGACTCGGTCAGCGTCACCATCGAACGCGACCCCGACGTCGGCACCATAGCGGAGGACGGCGGCTTGTAAATCAACAGGATCGGTTGAGCCGCAGCCGTCGTTGATGTTGCGTCCATTTGGGTTGGCATGAATGGCGGTGACTTCCGCACCGAGTTCTTGAAGCAGGCGGGGACCGAGTTCGGTTGCTGCTCCGTTAGAGCAGTCCACTACCAGCTTTAGCCCATATAGGCCTAGGCGTGCGATGCTTTCATTAACTGCCCAAATGTGCAATTGAAATGCAGCGTCTGGTTCGTCAGGGAGAGTTAACAGCTCGGGCAAAGGGTCAGCAACTGATTCAACCGCAGTCTCAAGTTGTCGACTGATGCTGGCTGCCATCGCAGCCTGAGTGGTGTCGTCAAGTTTGGATCCACCGGCGGCGAAAAACTTCACGCCATTGTCATGCCACAGGTTGTGTGATGCGGTAACGACCGCGCCTGAAGTCTGATTGTCGGCGCACCAACGGGCAACTGTGGGGGTTGGTACTACCCCCATATCAACCATCCTTGTGTTGCTAGCCATCGCGAAGCCTCGCAGCAGGGCTTGGCTGAGCCTTTGACCAGATTCGCGGGTGTCTCTGCCAACTACAAAGTCGTTGCTGCCTAGATGATCGGCAGCGGCTTTACCCAATGCCTCTACATAGGCGGGAGTTAGCTCGGTTCGGGTGTCGCCACGGACCCCGTCTGTGCCAAATTTCAGCGCCATTGCAGTCCACCGCTCACCGATTCGAGCGCGAGATGACAAGTGCTAGGAGCGTGAAGCGCAGATACGCCGCTGAAACTCCGCTTGGCGTGGCGACGGCTTTAGCGCTTGCTGTACTGCGGCGCTTTGCGGGCCTTTTTGAGGCCGTACTTCTTGGATTCCTTTTTGCGTGGGTCACGGGTTAGGTAACCGCCACGCTTAAGCAGGTCTCGATGTGTCGGTTCCACTTCAACGAGTCCTCGGGCGATACCGAGTCGTAGGGCGCCGGCTTGACCTGATACGCCGCCGCCGTGGATGGTGGCGTCTACATCATAGGTGCCTTCTGTGGCGGTGGCTGTTAACGGTTCAATGACCAGCTTGCGGTCTGTGTCTGCTGGGAAGTAGTCGTCAAAGGCGCGACCATTGATGGTTACGTTGCCAACGCCGCTGCGTAACCGCACTCGAGCAACGGAACGCTTGCGACGACCTGTGGCTTGCACTAGTGGATCAGACATCTATACCTCGATCTCGTTAACGCTTGGCTGGGCGGGCTGTGGCATGATCGACCGCATAAGGCATCGGAGCTTGTGCGGCGTGTGGATGTGACGGCCCGGCGTAAACCTTGAGTTTGCGAATTTGTTGACTGCCAAGGCTGGTCTTGGGCAACATGCCGCGGACTGTGTCACGAACGGCTTGCTCTGGCTGAGCAGCAAGCTTGTCGCCGTAGCTCTGGGACTTGATTCCCCCTGGGTAGCCGGAGTGCCGGTAAACCTGTTTGGACACTGCCTTATCAGCTGTCAAAACAACCTTGTCAGCGTTGACGATGACGACATGATCGCCAGTGTCAAGATGCGGTGTAAAGGTCGGCTTGTGCTTGCCCCGCAGCAGGCGTGCAACCTCGGTGGCGAGACGGCCAAGCACCATGCCGTCAGCGTCGACTAGATGCCAGTCGCGCTGGATTTCTTTGGCTTTAGGTGTGTACGTTCCCACTGCCTACCTCGCTGCTGACTTTCTCATTACTGATTTTTTTGATTCTCTAACCGCAAATTTCCGCACAGCACATACGCCGAACGATTGCGGTTGACGTCTTCCGGGGCTTCTATCTGCCCCAGATACGACACCTAATCCTAAAGCCTTCCGCTCCACCTTCAACCCGTTCTCAGGGCATAATGGTGGCATGGCCAAGGACTGGTTCCAGAACTTGACGCATGTGCCGCACATCAAATGGCAAGGCGACATCGAACAAGGATTTGAAGGGCGCTATCTGAACCTTGGGGTAGATGTGTGGTGTAATTATGTGCGATGCGACATCGAGAATAGGTCATTTTGACAAAGCAGCATCGAACGTGACGATCCAGTTGTGACAGCAGCAAGCGTCGACGTGACCTGGCATAACGATACATTGCGAGACGCGTTGGCGGACTTAGACGCCGCTCTAGAAATGGTCGCCAACATTACTTCACGCTCTAACAGCGACCACGATGGCGGTTTTCGACGAGCGAGAACGGTTGGGGCGGGTTGATAAAAACCATTTAGCTAGGGCGCGAGGGGTGTGTATAGTTTGCGGTGAATGGCGGCGGTTGATGATCTGCTTGAAGAGGTCGCTGACGAAACCTTGCGGGATCTCCTTAAGCGTGAGGTTCGCAACTTGCGCAAATCGCGGAGTTTTGGGCTCGTATTTGAGGAGCATCGACCTGAGTGGGTTGCGACGCCAAGCCTGAAACCGCAGGTAGGAGGACTGGCCCTAGACCCTGACGGGAAGCTTGTACGGGTGCAGAACCTCCATTCGGGTCGACAGTGAAATCAGTGCACTGAAATGAGCATAGCCGACTGCTACGACATTGCAACTAATATATCCTGAAAATTAATTATATATAAGATTTTTTGTGATAATTAGCTACATGGGACTGCTGAGTTGATGAGAGTTAGCTACATGGGATTGTAGTGGGTGGAGTGGAGGGTGAGACCATGGGGTGGGGCTGGGGACGGCACAGAATCGCGGTTTTTGGCTTCGAGGGCTTGTTTGACGGCACTAATCGGGCGTTTACCGGTACCGATTGCTGTCAATAGTGCGACAATTGAGCGAACCATCTGATGGCAAAACGACTTCGCTTCAATTTCGATAACGACGTTGTCTTGCTCGCGCCAGAGATCTAGCCGGTGGACATGGCGAGTTAGGTCAGTGTCTGGGCTGGGTCGACGGCAGAACGAGCTGAAATCGTGGGTGCCGACTAGATATTGGGCGGCTTCGGTCATTTTGTCGATGTCTAGAGGTGTGTTGACGTGCCAGGACATGTGAGCTTGGAGCGGGTCTGCGACTTGTTGGTTCAAAATCAGATAGCGATACGTCCGAGACACACATGAGAACCGAGCATGAAAGTCCTCTGACACAATCGCCGGCTCGGATACCACGATCTCTGGCCTGCACATACGATTCACCGCCTTCACCAAACCTTCGAGGTCAGTGCCTGTTGTGGTGAAGTGGATGGTTTGGGAGCGGGCGTGGACGCCGGCGTCGGTGCGACCCGCGCAAGTCAATTCAACAGGATGTCCTACATAGCGGCCAATGGCATCGCCAAGAACGCCTCCGACAGTGCGCACTCCTGGATTAATCGCAAACCCATGAAACCCAGCACCGTTGTACGCAACGGTGAGGCGCACCCGCATTACAGGTGCTGTGGGTTAGAGGAGTTCGATGCGGGCCATTGGGGCGTTGTCGCCGGTGCGGGGGCCGAGCTTGATAATGCGGGTGTAGCCGCCCTGGCGATCCTCGTAACGAGGCCCGATCTCTGAAAACAGCTCCGACGCCATCTCGCGATCCCCCAGAAACTTCACGACCTGGCGGTGGTTGTGCACCCCGCCCTTGCGGGCTTTAGTGATCATCTTTTCCGCGATTGGGCGCATGGCCTTGGCCTTCGCCAATGTGGTGGTGATTCCACCGGTGCGTGTTGAGTCCTCAAAGCGTGCCTGAATATCGGCAGCAACCAGGGACGCAACGAGGTTTGCCATCATCAGCTTTTGATGTTGGCTGCTACCTCCAAAACGGCGGCCTTTGCGTGGACGTGCTGGCATGGCTAGGCGTCGAGATCGTCGTCGTCGACATCGTCGTCGGAACCTTCGCCGGCAAGAGTCAAGCCGCGGTCATCGAGCATCAACAGCACCTCATCGAGGCTCTTGTCACCGAAATTGGCGATTGACAACAAATCATCTTTGGTGCAAGCCAACAAATCGCTCAGAGTATGAATCTGAGCACGCTTAAGGCAATTGCGGGGACGCTCGGTCAAGTCCAGGTCGTCGATCATGATCTCGATGGTGGCGTCGATGCTGCTCGCGGTGGCGGTGTCGCTGAGGGTCAAGCCTTGAGGGGCTTCGCTCAGGTTTTCCACCAGCTCGACCAGTGATTTGAGCGTGGCGCCAGCCGAAGCCAGAGCCTCAGACGGAGAAATAGAACCATCGGTTTCGATCTCAAGGATCAACATGTCATAGTCGGTTGACTGTGCGACACGAGTGGCTTCAACATTGAACGCAACACGGCGCACCGGTGAAAAGATCGCATCAACAGGAATCACACCAATCGCAGCGGCTTGTTGTTGATTGTCTTCAGCAGAGGCATAGCCGCGACCTTTGGAAACGGTGATGTCCAAAGCGAGGCGTTCATTGCTGTCGATAGTGGCAATTTCAAGCTCGGGATTGAAGATCATCACGTCGGGGTTTTGCAAAATGTCAGCCCCAGTTACATCGGCGGGACCACGCACATCGAGACGCATGGTGACGGGCTCATCAACCATCACAGACAGCACCAAATCTTTGAGGT
>JAAXHB010000151.1 GCA_012271125.1 Actinomycetota bacterium
GACGCGACCCCATCCGGCACCGCCACTTTCTCCTACAAGACAACCAGCGCTATCAGCCCTGTCATGGTCACATTGCGCTTCAACACAACCCGCGATGTGCTAGGCGATGACCCTGACTACGCGTTTGTCCGAGGTGGAAGTCACGAGGCGACTTACATCCTTTCAGTCCAAGACAATGACACCTGCCATGCTGACTGCGAGGGCTTTGACATTAAAACTCAACCCGCGGTTGGAACCGCCGTAGCCGTCGGTCCACGCATTACCTACACACTTAATGAAAGCGACGCAACACCAGATTCAGCGACCATCGTCTATGAAACAACAGCTGTGCCTGCCGGTGCCACCGTCACTATCAAGTTCAATCAATTCGAAGCATTACACGCTTACCATATGCACGCCTGCGGCCTCCACTCAGGCGGCATAATCGAGTGCTGGGGGTCTGACAACTGGTCACAAGTCCGAGATGCCCCATCAGGTACCGGATTCAAGCAGATCGCGACCACAACTAATAATTCCTGTGCTATTGACTCTCATGATGATGTCGTTTGTTGGGGTAGTAGCGACGACAACTTCAATGCTGGTCACACAAGTCACACCTATGATGCCTTAGCACTGGGGCATCACCATGGCTGTGCTATTCGCATATCCAACAACCGCGTCTACTGCTGGGGACGGGATTGGCAAAATCAAGCCTCTCCACCAAACAATACCTTCAACGACATCGCTGCCGGCTGGCTCCACTCATGCGGACTTCGAACCAACAAACGAATCGTATGTTGGGGCACTGACTACTTAAATCAACGAACCGTTCCAAACGGCAGCAGCACGAATTGGATAGCCGTTGCAGCTGCTGCCAACTACTCCTGTGGAATAAAAGAATCCGATAAGTCAATTGACTGTTGGGGTGAGGATCTATACGGGTTGACAAGCGACGAACCCAGTGGTGAGTTCACAAAGATCTACGCCGGACAGACCTATGCCTGCGCAGTGAAAGCCGATGGCAATTTTGAATGCTGGGGCGACGACTCCGACTATCAAATCAGCGGCATCAGCGGCACATTCAAGACAATGTCACCTGCTTATTCTTGGGGTTGTGGCATCACCACAGGTGACGCCGCTGTGTGCTGGGGTCCACCCATAGCAAACGCCATATCCGGCATAGACACAGAAGCCACCTACTCAGCAATAGCTACAGGTGCTGCCCACACCTGTGCCATTATTGCCAGCAACGACTCCACCAACGGCAACATTGAATGCTGGGGCCTTGATGCAGACAATCGACTTACCCCGCCATCTGGCACTTTCACCAGCATCACCGCCGGCCATGACTTCACCTGCGCCAGCACATCGGCAAACATTGTCACCTGCTGGGGTGCCAACACCGGTGACGGCGAGTCCTTGGAAGTCCCCACCGATGATGACGACAACAAGTACGCCATCACTCATATAGATGCAGGCGGATACTTTGTCTGTGGAGTAGCCAGTGGCACGACCGTCTGCTGGGGCAACGATGATCACAACCAACTAATCGAAGAAACCGCTGACATCACCCAGATAAGCGCCGGCTATGGCACTGTCTGCTACATCGATACCGACAAAGACCTCTCCTGCTTCGGCCGAGATGACGACGGTCAAGGCTCAAGCTTTAGCAATGACAAAGACGACGGCAAGCGAGTATGGGTCTCTGTCGGCGAAACCCATACCTGTGTGGTCTCAGACTCAAGCCGAAGCGGCAAACTCGACTGTGAGGGTGCGGGCAAGTTTAAGGAAACAAAACCTGTCGGTGGTACCAACAACAATGCTCAAGTCGCCTCTGGCGCATTCCACACCTGCGCTCTTAGAACAGATGGCAGCTTGAACTGCTTTGGTTACACCTTCACCTACCTACGTGACCCATCCAATACCGATAGCAATTACGTCGAAAACTCCGCAATTTGGAAAGTGCCCAGCGGCACTGATTTCGTAGAAATTTCTTCGGGACGCCACCATGCTTGCGCTCGACGCAGCGACAACACTGTTGCCTGCTGGGGTCCATCCATTCCGTTCTCCAGATAGGTGCACCACTACAAATTTCATCAGGTCCAATTTCACCGGCTCAGCTCGTTTCGGCGACTAATCCTTCTCTGCTTGGTGCTAACGCTGACTCAGTTCAGCATCGCCCCAGCAACACTCAGTCAAGAACCTGTCAATGATTCTCCCTTTTTTGGCGACGATGGCAGCCGCGACCTAACCGCCGGCCTCAACGACTGCGACGACGAAGCAACCTGTCGACACCGAGCCGCCCCACGCTGGATCGCCGCCGTTTGGCTAGTTGAACAAATCGACAACGGCGCGGTCCCTGAACTCGCCGTAGGTCCACGCCGCTTCGCCGATGTTGGCAACGACCATCCCGCAGCTGCCTACATAGAGCGAATAGCCGAACTAGAAATCACCCTCGGCTGTGGCGACGGCTCCATCTTCTGCCCAAATCGCACAATCACGAGAGGCCAAATCTCCGCGTTCTTAGTCCGAACCTTTGACCTGCCTGTCCCTGAAAACCCTGCAACTTTTGAAGACGTCGGCGAAGACCATACCTTCACCAACGAAATCGCTGCCCTCGCCGAAACTGGCATCACCATCGGCTGCGCTGACGGCTCAGTGTTTTGCCCAGAGAACACCCTCACCCGCCGCCAGCTATCGGTCATGCTCGACCGAGGCGACGACTGGGCAATCCGAACCGGTGCCTCCAGCGTCGCCGAAACAACGACCACCCTTCCGGCTGACCCCGCACCGCTTCCACCCCCGAGCGGCGGAGGCGGCGGTGGGGGAGGCGGCGGCGGTACCCCACCCCCAGTCACCCCACCCACCACCAC
>JAAXHB010000152.1 GCA_012271125.1 Actinomycetota bacterium
GTCCTACGCCGCCATGGGAGTAGGTGCTACGGCGTTGGCATTGATTACCTGGTTTCAGGCGGCACCGCCGTTATGGGCGCTTTATTTGCTGGCGATAACGCTTGGGGTGGGGTTCTCGCTAGGCAATCCGGCGTTTTCGGCTGGAGTTGTTGACAGCGTGAGCCGCAGCGACATTCAGTCGGCGATTTCATTGCAGGCAACCGCTGCCAACGTGACTCGTGTGGCGGGGCCGATGCTGGCGGCGGCTCTGATTGCGGCGAGTCGCTATGAGATTGCCTTCGCGGTGTTTGCGGTGACGTGTTTTGTGGCGGTTGTGGTGGTGCGACCGGCGCAGCTACGGCCGTATGTGCCCGATGTGCATAGGGCGTCTGTGATTGGGCGGTTGCGTGATGGGTTGCTCCATGCTTCGCAGCGTCCACCGGCTTTGGCGGCACTTCGAACAGTGGCGGTGACGGCAATTTTTGGCGTGGCGCATGTGGCGTTGATACCGGCGTTTACGTCACAAGAGTTGGGTGGCGAGCCGGGGCAGTTTGCTTGGGTTGTAGCAGGTACCGGACTTGGTGCGATTGCTGGAGCGTTAGTGCTGGGTTATAGCCGGCGGCAGGTGACACTTGCCTCAGGTGCGAGGGCGCAGATCATGTATGGAGTGAGCTTTGCTGCCTTTGGGTTGACATCGTCTTTGTGGGCGGGGATTGTGACCCAGATGGCGGTTGGGTTCTTTTATTTCGTGACCATGACGCGCATGCAGACGTTGTTACAGAACTTGGCTGCTGATGCCAAGCGAGCCCGCCTTATGAGCCTTTTCACCATGTGTTGGGGAGGGGTCGTCTGGATTGGGACCCTGCTAATGGGCTATGTGGGGGGAACCATGAACGTGAGCCTTCGCGGAACGCTACTTAGCGCAGCAACAATCTGCTTTTTGCACGGAGTTTTTACTTTGTTTTCAAAGGGTGGGGCTGGGTTTAAAAAGCTTTTTTCTGGCCACGCTCCTCGCACACCCCCTGCTCCGCAAGCGCGTCGCTAACGCTCCAGAAAAAACTTCCCAAACCCAGCCCTGTCGCAAAAACTTAGACGAGATTGTTGGAAGGAAAATACCCGCGCCCATTAGCAGGCACTCCCTTGATTTTTTCTAATTTTGGCCGCCGGACATGTCCTTAACTGAGGTTTTGCCGGCGGAGATCCAGGGCATCATGGCACGGAGTTTTTTGCCGACTTCTTCGATGGGGTGGTCATGTCCGGCAGCTTCGAGGGCTAGGAAATTTTCTCTGCCGCTGCGGGACTCATTGACCCATTCTTTGGCGAAGCTGCCATCTTGGATTTCGCTAAGAATCTTGTCCATTTCGGCCTTGACCGAGTCGCTGACAATGCGTGGGCCGCGGGTCAAGTCGCCGTATTCGGCGGTGTCTGACACTGAGTAGCGCATACCGGCGATGCCTTCTTCGTACATGAGATCAACGATCAACTTGAGTTCATGTAAGCATTCGAAGTAGGCGACCTCTGGTTGGTAGCCGGCGTTGACGAGTTTCTCGAAAGCGGCTTGAACCAGCGAGGTGGTACCGCCGCATAACACGACTTGTTCGCCGAAGAGGTCGGTTTCGGTTTCTTCGGTGAAGGTGGTTTCGATGACACCGGCAAGTGCGCCGCCGATGGCGTCGGCGTAAGCCAGTGCGAGGGCTTTGGCTGCGCCGGAGGCGTCTTGTTCGACGGCGATTAGGCACGGCACTCCCCCACCTTCGGTGTAGGTGCGACGCACGAGGTGACCTGGGCCTTTGGGGGCGACCATGCAAACGTCGACATTGTCTGGCGGGGAGATGAGATCGAAGCGAATGTTGAAGCCGTGGGCGAAGAAGATGGCATCGTTGGCTTGGAGGTTGGGCTCTACGTCTCGTTCGTAGATTTCTGCCATTTCGGTGTCGGGCATGAGCATCATGATGACGTCGGCTGCGGCGACGGCATCGGCGATGGATGCCACCTCGAGACCGGCGTTGCGTGCCTTTTCAGCCGAAGAGGAACCGTCTCGCAGTCCGACGCGCACGTCGATACCGGATTCTTTGAGGTTGAGAGCGTGGGCGTGGCCTTGGGAACCGTAGCCGAGCACGGCGACCTTGCGTGACGCTATGACGGAGCGGTCGACGTCTTTCTCGTAGTAAATGTTTGCCATGGTGGAGCCTTTCTGTGGTAAGTGGGTGGGTGGTTTGTCCGAGGTGTGCCTTAATCCAAGGTGTGCCCTAATCCAAAGTATGCATTGCGACTCGGCCGGTGCGTTGCAGCTTGACGATGCCGTAGTTGCGGAGCTTGCGTTCGAAATCGTCGAGGCGTGATGGGCGAGCGGCGAGTGAGAGCATCATCTGGGTTGGGCTTTCATCGAGCACATAGGCGCGGAAGTCATCAATGATGCCGAGAAGTTTTTGGCGGTATTCGGGGGATGCTTCAACGACGACAAGCATGAGCTCGCGTTCGATTGCCTCTGATGGGTCGAGTTCGTGGATTTCGACAACGTTGATGAGCTTGTCGAGTTGGCGCACGACTTGTTCAAGGGGAGCAGAGGCGACGTCGACGGTGAAGGTGATGCGGCTGAAGCGTTCATCGGCAGTGGGGGCAACAGCGAGCGATTCGATGTTGAAGCCGCGGCGAGCGAACATGCCTGAGACTCGAGCTAGCACGCCAGGCTTGTTTTCGACAGTTGTGACAATTGTGTGGAAGCGCTGAGCGGTAATGCCGAAGTCGTCGGAGACGTTGTCGTCAATATCAATTGTTGCAGTAGTTGTCATCGTTGAGAGGGGTCGACGACGATTTCAGAGTTGGTTTTGCCGGCGGGAACCATTGGGTAGACGTTTTCTTCGACCTTGCAGCGGAACTCGAGCACGACGGGGCGGTCGTTGACCTCGTTGGCTCGGTCGATGGCAGGGGCGACCTCTTCGGGGGACTCGGCACGGATGGCGAAGCAGCCCATTGCCTCTGCCCATTTGACGTAGTCGGGCACCTCGTAGGAGAGGTAGACCTCGCTGTAACGCTCCTCGTAGAACATTTCCTGCCATTGGCGCACCATGCCGAGGTAGGCGTTGTTGAACAGGGCGACCTTGATGGGGATTTTTTCCATTGAGGCGGTGACGAGTTCCTGGGCGGTCATTTGGAAGTTTCCGTCTCCGTCGACGGCCCAGACCATGCGGTCGGGCATGCCGACTTTGGCGCCGATGGCGGCGGGGATGGAGAAGCCCATGGTGCCGAGGCCGCCGGAGTTGATCCA
>JAAXHB010000153.1 GCA_012271125.1 Actinomycetota bacterium
ACGTAGCGGTTCTCGACGATGTCGATGCGCCCCACGCCATGTGTGCCGCCGAGAGCGTTCAGCTCGGTCAGCACCTGTGCTGGCGTCATGGCTTCGCCGTTGATAGCGACGATGTCGCCTGCGGCGTAAGTCAAATCCACATATTGGGCCTCGTTGGGCGCATGCTCAGGACTGGTAGTCCAGCGCCACATTTCGCTGGGCGGCTCGGTCCACGGGGTCTCAAGCGGACCGCCCTCATATGAGATGTGCAACAGGTTCGCATCAGTGGAAAATGGAGAGGCGGCACCCCGTGAATGCTCGATAGGAATGTCGTGTTGGCGTGCGTATTCCATCAGCGACTCTCTCGAGTTGAGGTTCCAAACCCGCCAAGGGGCGATGACTTTGATGTCGGGGGAGAGCGCATAGGCACCAAGCTCGAAACGAACCTGATCGTTTCCTTTGCCGGTGGCACCGTGGCTGATGGCGTCGGCACCGGTAGCGGCAGCGATTTCGACGAGCCGCTTAGCGATCAGAGGCCTTGCGATGGACGTTCCCAGCAGGTATTCGCCCTCATAAATCGTGTTAGCCCGAAACATCGGGAACACGAAGTCCCGCACAAACTCCTCACGCAGGTCTTCGATGAAAATCTCATGCTCACCAACGCCCATTGCCAGTGCCTTGGCCCGTGCCGGTTCGAGCTCGTCTTGTTGTCCAAGGTCGGCGGTAAAGGTGACAACGTCGCAGTTGTAGGTCTCCTGCAACCAGCGCAAGATGACAGAGGTGTCCAGCCCGCCCGAGTAGGCAAGCACAACTTTGGAGACGTTTTCGGCTTTATCTGACATTTGCGATTTCCTAACTGAGTAATGACGACGACTTGATGGCGGCGGCTAGTCCAGACCGGCGAGTTTCTTTAGCTTGTCGGCAATTTCTGCACCTGTGTGCCCTTCTGCGGCTATCACCAGGAGCGTGTCGTCACCGGCAACGGTTCCAAGTATCTCCTCTAGCCCTCCCCGATCCAGCGCCGAAGCCACCACATGTGCTGACCCTGGCGGTGTCCGCAACACCACAACATTGTCCGATGATGACACCGACGCCACCCAGTCTCCTAACACTTTTTGTAGATGATCCAGCGGCGAGACCCGATCAAACACCACATCGGGTATGGCGTACACGGTCGCTCCGCCCGATACCCGCACCTTGACCGCTCCGAGATCGTCTAGGTCTCTCGACACGGTGGCTTTGGTGGTGGTGTGACCTTTCTTCTTCAACAAATCCACCAGGGCTTGTTGACTCTTGACAGAGTGCTCTGCCAAGAGTTGCGAGATGAGGTGTTGCCGACTTGCCTTGCTCATTGCTTTAGTCCCGAATCGCTGCCAGGCCTATTTGCCAGTACCGGCCCATTACCTGCCCCATTACCAGCATTGTCTTCGCCGAACATCCAGAGCAGCACGCCTCTTGCTGCATGCATCCGGTTCTCCGCCTGTTGCCAAACCCGACTGGCCGCTGAGTCAATGACCTCGTCGGTGACTTCTTCACCCCTGTTGGCCGGCAGGCAATGCAGGAAGATGGCGTTGTCAGCAGTATGTTCCATTAGCGCGCCATTGACCTGGAACTCGGTAAAGTCCAGCCGCCGTTGCTCAGTTTCGGCTTCTTGTCCCATCGACGTCCACACGTCGGTGTAGACGCAATGAGCATCCGTTACCGCCTCAACCGGATCGTCGTATAGCTCCACGTCGGCTAAGTCGCCCTCGGCGAAGCTGTAACCGGCTGGACTGGCAACCCGCATGGTCATCCCAAGCTTGGTAGCAGCCTTCGCTAGCGACCTTGCCACATTGTTGGCATCGCCCACATAGGCGACAACGATCCGATCCAGTGACTCAAACTCTTGGTTTAGGGTCAACACATCGGCAAGGGCTTGCATTGGATGTGCCCGATCGCTCAAGAGGTTGATTACCGGCACGCTGCTCACCGCGCACATCCGCTCAAGGGTTGTATGCGACATGACCCGCGCCGCTATGACGTCGTAGTAGCCGCACAAGGTTCGGGTGACATCTTCGACCGTTTCGCGCACGCCGAAGCCAATCTCAGCACCGGTGATATAAACGGGATGAGCGCCGACCTGCACCGCTGCCATCTCGGTGGCGTTGCGTGTCCGAGCAGACGGTTTCTCAAAAACCATCGCCACGCCCATGCCGTCCATCGCCTGATAGGACTTGGATATCTCCGACAGCTCCAATATGCGCTTCAGCTCTGCGGGGCTGAGGTCGTCAATATCCAACAAATGCCGTGTCATCGCCGTCACCCCAATGCTTTCTTGAGCATGTCAACAGCTTCTTGACACTGCTCGGTCGTCACTATGAACGGCGGCGCTAACCGCAACGCCGTCTGGGTCACTCCGTTAACAACCAAACCCATCTCAAGGCAGGTCTTGGCAACATCTTTGGCGGTCCGCTCCCCTAGCGCATCAGCTGTCAACTCCGCTGCTAGCAACAACCCTTTGCCCCGAACTTCACTAACGCCGTCCACGCCTTGAAGCATTTCGCTCAAGGCGGCACCTTTTGTTTGGGCAACCTCTGGAGCGTTCATGGCCATGAGCTTGTTGAGCACGGTGCGCACCACCGCAAGGGCGAGGGGTTGACCGGCAAAGGTGGAACCATGGTCTCCGGGTTGAAACGCTGCGGCAACGGTTGCGGTTGCCCATAGCGCACCCACTGGAAAGCCGTTGCCCATGGCTTTCGCCATAGTCACTATGTCGGGTGTCACGCCTGCGTGTTGAAATCCGAACCATTTGCCTGTGCGCCCAAATCCTGTTTGGATTTCGTCGAACACCAGCAGGATGCCCCGTTCGTCGCATAGCTCCCGCACAGCACGGAGGTAGTCGTCGCTGGCAGGGTTGACGCCGCCTTCGCCTTGTACCGACTCCAGCAACACCGCCCCAACGCTTGGATCGAGCGCAGCTTCGAGCGCATCGACATCGTTGAATGCCACATGAGCAAAGCCTTCAGGCAATGGTTGAAAGGGCTCGTGTTTTTCTGGTTGACCGGTTGCTGCCAACGCTGCCATTGTGCGCCCATGGAACGATCCGTAGGCGCTGATGATCTTGTGTTTTCCGTGGCCGTGGTAGCGCCGCACGAGCTTGATTGCTGCTTCAATTGCTTCAGCACCAGAGTTCTGAAACAGCACTCTCCCCGGCTCCGATGACGCATCCCCTGCCTCTCCACCTATAGGCATACCCCGGATTAGCGAATCAATGATTGTGACCACGTCTGATGTTGGTTCGTTGCCAAACAAGTTTGATGTGTGGATCAGCGTGTCGGCCTGGGTCGTCAAGGTCTTGGTGACGTCTGGATCGGCGTGACCAAGGCTCGTAACGGCTAGTCCGCACAAGAAGTCCAGGTACCGCTTGCCGGATTCGTCAAATAGCTCCGCACCTTGCCCCTTGACAAAGGTGACAGGCGGTGGCCCGTAGTTGTTGACCAGAGCAGCAGTCATCGGATCAGCTCGACGTCTCAGGAGACGTAGACCCGGGAGACGTGATCCCAGGAGAAGTGATCCCAGGAGAAGTGATCCCAGGAGACGTGATCATTGTGCCGATGCCAGCGTCGGTAAATAGCTCCAACAACAAGGCATGTGGCACCCGTCCGTCAAGCATGTGCGCCGATCCCGCGCCTTGCGCAACAGCGTCCACGCAGGCCTGCACTTTGGGGATCATCCCACCGCTAATCGCACCTGAAGCAATCATCTCGTTGATCTCATCCATCGAGGCACGGGTCACCACCGAAGACGGGTCGTCCACGTCAAGCATCAGCCCTTCCACGTCTGTCAAATAGACGACCTTGGCAGCACCCAACGCCCCAGCTAGGGCAGCAGCAACCGTGTCAGCATTTATGTTGTAAATCTGACCGCTGGAGTCAGCGCCCAGTGGCGAAATAACCGGAATCATCTCATCGCCTAATAACTGTCTCACCATCTGCGGGTTGACATCCACGATGTCGCCCACATAACCCAGCTCAGGGCTAAGCGGCTTGGCGGTAATCAGGTTTGCGTCCACACCAGTAACAGCAACCGCTGCACCACCCCAGCTGCTGATCCTGGTGACAATGTCGGGACCGATTTGCCCAGCGAGCACCATCTCCACGACCTGCAAGGTCTCGGCATCGGTTACCCGCAGGCCGTCAATGAAGTGGCTCTCTTTGCCGAGTCGCTCTAGCAGTTCGCCGATTTGTGGGCCGCCACCATGAACGACTACTGGTTGCAGCCCAACAGAACGCACTAGCACGACGTCACGTGCGAATTCGGTGGCGAGTTCGGGGTCGACCATGGCATGGCCGCCGTATTTGATGACAACGACCGCGCCCGCGAACCGCCGAATATAGGGCAATGCCTCAATGAGAGCCCGTGCTCTGCGATCCGGCTCAAAGCCCCGCTCAGCGATGACGTCTCCTGCGCTCACTCAAATCACCTTCAACCTCAAATCACCTTCAACGTTGCCTAGGTCCGGTATCCAGCGTTGATGTCGATGTAGCCGTGAGTGAGATCACACGTCCAAATCGTCGCCGATGCGTCGCCCACGCCCACGTCCACGGTCAAGTTCACGTCGGTTCCCTGCAAGTGGCTGGTGGCGTTAGTTTCGGAATAGTTGGGGTGGATCGTGCCATTCGACGCGCACTGCTCGTCACCGATCCAAATCGCCAAGGCATCCCGATTCGCCTTCTGCCCGGACTTGCCAACAGCGGCGACGATCCTGCCCCAGTTGGCGTCCTCAGCTGCTAAAGCAGTCTTCACCAGCGGCGAATCCCCGATGGCTTTGCCTATGGCAACGGCAGCGTCGGTGTCAGCAGCACCGGTGACAGTGACTGCCACAAACTTGGTAGCACCTTCGCCATCTCGCACGATCTGCTTCGCCAGGCTCAAGGTCACATCATCAAGGGCGCTCTGAAAAATGCTTGACATCTCATCGTCAATTTCATCGTCAATTTTCACCCCTGATGCTCCCGTTGCAAACAACGCAGCCATATCGCTCGTAGATGTGTCTGCGTCAACGGTTATCCGATTGAAACTCGTTGCCACCGACTCGCTGAGCCAGCCTTGACACTGTTCGTCTGCTAGTTCAACATCAGTGAAGATAAAGGCAAGCATGGTTGCCATATCCGGCGCGATCATGCCGCTGCCTTTAGCTATACCGACGACGTTGGCACCTGTGTCGCCAACAGATGCTGATGCCACCTTTGGGAACGTGTCTGTCGTGCCGATAGCTGTTGTCGCGTCCAGCCAACGTTGCGGATTAGGAGGTGCCAAATCTGAAACCAGCGGATGCACTCCAGCGGTCAGCTTCTCAGTAGGCAAGTTTTCACCAATTACACCAGTGGATGCCACATATACCTGAGCCGGCGACACATCTTCCTCGCCAGACAAAGCTTCTGCTACAGCCCCAGCGGTGTCAGTGACCGCGGTTGCTCCAGCAGCACCCGTGAAGGCGTTGGCATTGCCCGAGTTGACGATCAATGCCCGAGCATTACTGGATTGGCTCAAGGCTGACCGACACCAGTCAACCGGTGCCGATGGGCATAGCGACTTCGTGAACACAGCACCCACGCTGGTGTTTGGTTCAAAAGCAGCAAGCATTACGTCAAGCCGATTTCTTGACCGAATCCCGACCTGCGCAGAGGCAATCGACATGCCCGCAACCGTCGGCAGGGTCTCAAACGGGAGACTCATGGGTATAGACCCGCAACCGGAAGACCCGCAGTTTCGTCAAGACCCAAAGCAATGTTGGCGCACTGGATTGCTTGCCCTGACGCGCCCTTGACCAGATTGTCAAGCGCAGCTATGGCAACCACCCAACCGGTTCTCTCGTCAGCAGTAGCGGTTAGATGAACGCTGTTGGAGCCAAGCGTTGCCTTAGTGGAGGGCGACCGGTCGCTCACCACTACAAATGGCTCGTTGGCATAGGTGTCGCTCAGACAAGCCAGCACCTCGGCGGCGGAAACTGCCCCAGAAGAACTTGACATAGCAGGCCGGGCGTAACAGGTGGCGAGGATGCCCCTGTTCATCGGTGCCAAATGCGGCGTAAACAGAATCTGTGTTTCACTGCCGGCGTACTTCGCCACAGCCATCTCAATCTCGGGCGTGTGCCGATGGTTCAATAACCCATAGGCGGTGAAGTCCTCATCTACAGCACAAAACGTCGTGTGCGGCTTCGCAGGCCGACCCGCACCCGACACGCCGCTGGTTGCATCAACAACAATTCCTGTCGGCTCAACCAGGCCGTTGGCAACAAGGGGTGCCAGCGCCAGCGCTGACGCCGTCACATAACAACCCGGCGCAGCAATCAGCTTCGCCTCGTTCAGTGACGACCTAAACAATTCGGGAAGGCCAAACACGAAGTCAGCCAGCATCTCCGGCACGCTGTGCGCCTCGCCATACCACTGTGGATACTGCTGAGC